>DERU01000160.1:461-1461 GCA_002361095.1 Lachnospiraceae bacterium UBA3332 | reverse complement strand
CGTATATGGTTTTTCAACCTAATCTCCGACCGTTCAGATTATGATATGTATCTTAAAACGTATCACGCAAACCCGGCGTTGTATTCCCATGGCTTTATCCCGGTACTCATCCCGGCTGCGGGCCGGGGCTTTTTCCGTAAAAATCTTAATGATTCCTTGATTCGGAAACCATAAACATACCCGTAGACTATACCAATATTTAAGAAAAAGCACCATATATAGGGATTTTATTTCCTATATATGGTGCTTTTAGTTGTGCATGTTGTTACTTATTTATAGTTCACGATTTTTCCGAAATCTGCTTTCAGGGACGCGCCGCCCACAAGACCGCCGTCAATATCGGGCTGGGCAAACAGTTCCGCTGCATTGGCGGCATTCACGGAACCGCCGTACTGGATGCGGACCGCCTCTGCGGTATCGGTATCGTAAATCTCTGCGATGCAATCGCGGATACCCTTGCAGACTTCCTCCGCCTGCTGGGTGGTCGCCGTCTTACCGGTGCCGATGGCCCAAATGGGTTCATATGCGATCACCATGCCTTTGACCTGATCGGCGGTAACGCCCGTCAGATCGGACTTGATCTGCAATCTGATCCAGTCCATGGTCACGCCCATCTCCCGCTGCTCCAGCGTCTCGCCGCAGCACAGAATCGGAACCAGTCCCGCTTCCAGGGCTTTTTTCACCTTTTTATTGAGAAGCACATCATCCTCTTTGAAATAGTCACGTCTCTCGGAATGTCCGATAATGACATATTTCACGCCGGCATCCACGAGCATCTCGGCAGAAATTTCACCTGTGTAAGCGCCCTTTGCCTCAAAATACATATTCTCCGCACCCACCGCTACGTTGGTACCTTTCACGGCTTCCACTACCGGAACGATATCGATTGCCGGCACACAGTAAACCACGTCCACACTGTCGGAAACCACCAGTTCTTTTAACGTGCCGCAAAGTTCTACAGCCTGACTGGGCGTCATATTCATCTTCCAGTTACCGGCTA
>DERU01000160.1:0-125 GCA_002361095.1 Lachnospiraceae bacterium UBA3332 | reverse complement strand
GCTACAATCTTTCTTCTTGCCATGGGAATCAACCTCCTCTTAAACCGTTACAATTATTTATCGTCAGCCGCCGCTACGCCGGGCAGTTCTTTTCCTTCCAAAAACTCCAGGGAAGCGCCGCCGCC
>DERU01000082.1:2461-7495 GCA_002361095.1 Lachnospiraceae bacterium UBA3332 | reverse complement strand
CCGCCTTAAGCTGCTGCCATGGGGGCTTCAACTGTTACCGGAAATCAATTTTGCTTAATCCTGCCGTTTCTGGTTTTGTGCGGACACTGCTTAAGAATTCTTTGCCCCAATAGATTTGAGGAATATATGGATATGTTTTTCTGGCATAATGACCACCGCCAACCAGAGGAAGCAGAGTTTGGACGTTTCCGGCAGGCATGAGGGAAATACCTAGGAGCGGTGGCTGTATGGGTACGTAACTGGCAGCATGTGGAGCAGGGATATCCGATGCGGCCAGGAAGAGCGCAGAGATTTCCGATGAACGGCCCGGTCAGGCAAAAACCTTAAACCGGCTGGTCAGCCAGTTCCGTATCGGATAAGGCCTTTGACATTCTGCGCCTTTTGGCGTGCAGGATGAAAAGCAGCGCCGTAAGGCTGCAGAGGCTGATCAAAATTCCGGCCCTGAGTCCGGCGGGGAAAAAGCGGATTTCAACGGTATGTTCCCCGGCGTCCAGGGGCGTAGCGATAAACATCTCGTCGTAAGGCTCGATTTCGGTTTCCTTTCCGTCTATCCACAAACTCCAGCCCGGTTCATAGGCGACGGAGAGCACAAAGGTACCGGGAACCGAGACGCTGATATGGCCTTTTACGTGGGTGGAGTCATGGGAATCGACTACGAAAGGCTGGCGGCCCACCGTCTGCAGAGTCTGCGCCAGTACGTTGGTATCCAGCCATACGGCTACGGCCTCCGGCGCGCCGCCGTCCTCGTTTTTTAAGGTGATCTGCTCTCCGCTTTCGTGGAAGCCGAGATCCAGAATATAATCGTATTTCACTTTTTTAAATGTTTTCGAAAGGCCGGGCGAAGCAATGCTTACGTTATCGGCTTTTGTATTTTTGCAATAAGCGTAATAATGTCCGGCGCGGTCTGCGCTAAAGCGGGCCGTATCCCCGGTTTCCGTCACGGCTGCCGGTACGAAAAGGGGGGAACCTGTCACGGAGACCGTCATCCGGTTTTGCAGTGCGAAGGGATCCAGCGTACCTTCGGCCAGGGAGAGGGAGGACAGCTGCCAGCCCTCCTCCAGGATATATCCGGCGGGAAGGGAATAATTATTTTTATATAAATAAACGCCGTCTTCCTGGTCTATCGGCGTATAGAGGGCCGGGTCTTCGTCGCCGCTTCTGGAAAACAGGTAGCGCACGTTTAAGAGGGCGCCGGAAAGCGGCGTCTGGCCGTCAAAGCAGTAGAATACCTTGCTTTCGCTCATGCCCATACGGTCATACCAGTCCTCCACGTTGGCATTGGCGGTGGAGGAAAAAAGGGATGCGGTGGGATATCCGGCCAGCGCGCCGTCGTTTTTGGTAACGCGGCTGCTTTTTTCAAACCGGTAAAAATCCGGATCCGCCTCCATGGTGCGTTTGGCCAGCGCCGTATAGGCCGGGATTTTTTCCAGATATTTGCTTCTGCTTGTGGTGGAAACGCTGGTGGAGGCCATGTTAAACGTCGCTTCAAAGGTTGCCAGCCCCAATAGGGCGACTGCGGCGATCCGTGCCGTTTGCCGGGAACCGGTTTTGGTTTTGCGGATATAAAGCAGCAGCGCGTAGCAGAAAAGAAAAACCATGCTCAGCAGAAAAATTCCGGTGGAAACGGCGTCGTCCTGCATCAGTTTTTCACAAAAAAGCAGAAAACCCATGCCCAGCGCCATGCTCTGCAAAAGCTGGGAGGCGGAGAAGCCGTCAAATCGGTATACCGCTTCAAAGCACATGGTCAGCACAAGGAAAATATACAAAAACGATTGTCTGCACGGAAGGGAATCCGGATAATTGAAACCGTGCCAGATGAAATTTAAAGTGTTGACCGAAAAACTTACAATCATAAAAGCGCACAAAAGCAGCCGGGAAAACTTGGCGCGAAAAGAGATTTTCCGGTTTTGGATATAAAGGGGAATCAGGAAGAACACGGCGCTGGAACAAAAAATGTTCGGCCAGTGGTCAAGCCCGGTTTCCCGCTTCACCCCGGTGGCGTGCCGCGCCAGCACATCCAGAAAGGAAAAATACCAGTTCACCTTTTTGGGAAAGGTGGATTCCGAAAATTCCGTAAAAAAGATGGCGCAAAGTTCAGGGAGCAAAAGCACACACGCAATGCCCCCGGCCAGCAGGGAATACAGGGCGAAACGACCGATACGGGCGCCATATACTTTCGGGGCAGCCTTATTCTGTACCAGGAGAACCAGAAAATAGAGGCAGAGAAAAAGGCAGATCATGATGGAAATATAATAGTTGGAGAGAATGGAGAGGGCAAGGGCGGTACAGTAAAGGCCGCCCTGCCCTTTTTCCACCAGACGTTCCAGCCCCAGCAAAATCAGGGGGGCAAGGAACAGGCAGTCCATCCACATCACATTCCAGTTATAGGCGGCGACAAAGCCGGACATGGCATAAAAAAGGGAAAACAGCACAATGGCGTAATGATTGGTATGAAAACGGTGTTTTAAGTAGTAAGCGAACGTAAAACCGCACAGCCCGATTTTAAACACTACCATGTAACTCATGAACTCAATGAGGAACCGGGCAGGGAGCAGCAGCATCAGCCAGTTAAAGGGACTTGCGCTGTAGTAGACATACAGCGCAAGGTAATTGGCGCCCATGCCGATATTGCGGGAATAAAAAAGGGAATCCCCCGATCGTACCTTGCGGAGAAATTCTTCCAAAAACGGCACATATTGGTGGTACATATCCGAATGCATGAAACTCTGGTCGCCGAAAGGAAATATTTTATTTCCGATAAAAATGGCCATCATGCAAAGGAAAGGCAGCCCAAAAGAATAAAAACAGATTTTGTTATCCGCCATAAAGCTGCGCAGACGGGACGGTATGCGGGAAAGCTGGTTTTTCATTTTAACCTTTCTGCCCGCCTTAGCGGGCATTCAATCACTGCTCCGGAAAATCCGGAAAGAACAAAGGTAACGATAGCGACGGCTTAACGGTCCGTCAACAGATAATACTGCAGGGTGTGATAGTCGTGCAGCGCATCCTGCTGCGTTTTGGCATCGGATAGGGCGCCGTCGGCAAGCTGTACATGGCCGGCACAAACCACCGGTATCCGGGTTTGCAGATCCGTAAGGAAACGGAAGTAGGCCGGCTGGGGAAGGCCCGCCGCCGTAAGGGTCTGCGCCGCCAGATAGTTGGCGCTGGTCTCCACTCCCCTTTGGCTGCCGATGGGAAAGTTGGCCCAGATGAAAAAAGGTACTTTATAACGCAGCGTTTTCTCGGCGTCAGACAGGGTTTCACAGTTTTTTTGATGCAGCTTTAAGACCGGATTTACTACCGAATCCGTGGGCTGGTGATCGCCGAAAAAGACGAGGACAGTTTTTTCCTCCTGTGCCGAAAAATAGTTTACCAGTTCTTCAATCGCCGTGTCCGAGAGTTTGAGCAGCGAAAGATAGGCAGACAGCAGCTTGGAATCGGAACCTTCCACCGTGATATCCGGGGAAAAATTATCATAATCCCCCCAGTCGCTGTAGGAAGAGTGATTCTGCATGGTCACGTTAAACAGAAATAACGGTTCCCCCTGGGGTTTGTTTTCGTAAACCTGGATGATTTTTTCATAGTCCCCTCGGTCACTGACATATTTGCGGACCAGGCCGGCATCCTTATAATATTCCTGAAAATGCATTTCGTCAAACCCCAAATGCGGGTATACGGTGTCCCGGTCCCAGCCTCCGGCCCGGTAGGGGTGCATGGCCACAGTATGGTAGCCAAGGGAAGATAAATGTGAGGCAAGGGATGGCTGGTCGTCCTTGATATACTGCTGGTAGGGAATGCTCCCGTAGGGCAAAAACGCCATGGAATGTCCGGTCAGGTATTCAAATTCGGTGTTCGCAGTGTTTCCGCCTTTGACGGAAACGGACAGATTTCCGGAAATTGTGTTTTCCCGTCCGGCGAGCAGGCTGTGCACAAAAGGCATATAATCGGTGCTGGCGGTAAAGTCCCCCAAAACGGCCGGATCGGAAAAAGCTTCGTTCATGACCACGATAATGTTGGGCTTTTCTTCCGGCGCGGGCGCGTCGGACCGGTAGGAAGAAAGAAGCTGTTGGGCCTGCGCTTTGCTGTAATTTTTCGGTTTATCCACGGACAGATATTGCAGTTCCATGAGAAAAGCGGTCACCGTGCCGTTTTTGTACTGGATGGTGGTGGGGGTGAAAAGCTTGTCGTAGAGCCGCAGCTTTGTCTGCACGATTTCCTCATTGTGCAGCATTTTGGTATATCCAAAAAGGAACAGTCCCGTAAAAAGTCCGAGAATGAGACGCATGGCCGTCTTTTTGGTACGAATCCGGTGCTTGGGCGGAAAATTTTCGTCCGGCACAGGCCGGCTGTCTGTTTTTGGCCTGCGAATCCTGGATTTGTACAGTAAAACCTCCGCAGCCGCAAGCAGGAGAAAGCCCAGCAGGATCCGGATGGCCGCAGGATCTAAGCGGTATTCATAGTTGTCCGCTACGCTGGCGGCGGTGCTGATGGAGAGAATGTCCCAGGGCTGGATGGGAGCGCCCCGGAATTCCAAAACATAATAATTTGCCAGTCCGTAGACGGCGCAGAAAACAGTCTGTAAAAGCAGCGCGGCGCAGATCCGTCCGGTGACGGCGGTTAAAAACAGCGCCATGGCTTCAAACAGCAGGATATTCATGATATGGACGCGAAGCGCCATGGTTTCCATGGGATTGTGGGTGTAACCCTCCATTAAGTAAAAATTGAGAATGGGAATGAGGAACAGGCAGATAAAGGGAATCCCCCTGCGCAGCCGGCCGGTAAACTTTTTCATCAAAACAAGAACCTTCTTTCCATAATGTAAAGCTTTTGCAAAATTGCGGTAACGTCACGTTTTCGTACAGTCTGTGCGGAAAACGCAAGAATTCGTCTGAACGTTTCCTTACTTTTACCATAAAAACCGGATTAGCCAAGACCAACCTTGTACCATCATAGTAAGTGTAGGGTAAATTGTCAAGCGTGGATTTGCGGGTCATTGTCAGGGGGGGCAGCTTGGCCCCAATGGCAGCAGCTTAA
>DERU01000082.1:0-2153 GCA_002361095.1 Lachnospiraceae bacterium UBA3332 | reverse complement strand
TAAGGCGGGAGGCAGGCACGCGGAGCGGACGGAAGCGGCGGCGGGACGGATACCGTCATAAACTTGGTTTATATGTGCATGAACCCTGCGGTTTCTACATATATTTGAAAAGAAAATGGCGGTCTTTCGTTTTTCTTAAGAAATATCCTATGGGAAAAACAAAGGCGGCATGATAAAATGACGCTGTATACAAAAGAATTTGAATACGATTTTCCAAGAAGGGAGAAGGGAGTATGGAAGATAAAAAGCGGGACTTGATTCCGATTGCGGCGATTGCGGTTTTTCTCGTTATCATCATCATCCTCTGCGTCACGCGGCTTACAGGGAAGAAAAACGCAGAAGAGCAAAACGGGATGCCGGTAACGCAGACGGCGGAAATCTTGGAAAGCACGGCAGAAGAGACAGGCACGCAGGAGACGGCTGAGACGGCGCGAAAGGAGAAGGAGGGCACAGAGACAAAGGCGGCTGAGACGGCAGACGGACAGACGGCAAAAGCACAGACGGCGAAAGGGCAGGAGGAAACCCAAAGCACCGATTCGCTTCAAAATGAAATACCTTCCGGCAAAAAAAAGACGGATGTGGCCGGTAGAACCGACACGGAGAACAGGACGATTGGGGGAAATGATCCTTTTGCGGCAGCGGAAGGGGTGAATAAAACCAATGAGGAAATGCTGATGGAAATGGCCGGATACTGGGAACAGGGGAACCAGAAGGCTGTGGACGATTTGGCGAAGCTTGCCTGGTTTATGAAAATGTCGGACAGCATCAAGGACGAGGAAACTTTTTACTACTATGGCGAGCGCAATGCGGCGGGAGCGCCGGAGGGCAAAGGAATCGCCTGCTATGCGGATAACGCCTACTACTACGGAGAGTGGGTGAACGGCAAGCGGGAGGGCACCGGAAGATGGATCAAATATTATGTATACTATGACGATGACGTCACCTCAGACAGGGCCTACACCATGCACATGTATATGGGGGATTGGGCCAACGATATGCCAAACGGCGAGGGGCAGGAACACTACGATTTAGATATGGGCAAGGCCGCCAAAAAAGACCGTTATCTCCAGAATATGATCGGTACATTCCGGGATGGACTTTACAGCGGGGAGATGTATATGACAACCCTTGGATGGAACGGGGAACAGGAAGAATGGAACGGCTTTGCGGAGGAGGGGATCTGGAGTCCGTACGGGGCCGCCACTAACAAAAAGGAAATTCCCATCTGCCAGAATGTGGCGGACGACGATAACTATCTTTGGATTATGGTAAAAAACAATAAAGAGAGGGGCATTGAGGAATTGATGCCGTAGCGTGTTTTTTGGGGAAGTGTTATAAAAATCTATTGGTCGGCAGCTTTTCTTGCAAAAGAGGGCTGCCGTTTCGCTTTATGGGGATGAATTTCTGTATTCTCAGTCTGTGACCTGTATTTTTGGAGTGCCAAAAGCTATGCTATAGGCAGCGGCAAAGGGAAAAGGTGGTTGCTATCGTCGGAGGAGGAAGGAGGTGAAAAGAGTATGAACCAACAAAAAGTAGGATTTTTCCTGAAAGAATTGCGCAGTGAAAAATCCGTCACGCAGGCGGAACTTGCCGAAATGCTGGGGGTATCCAACAGGAGTATTTCGCGTTGGGAAAACGGTATTACCATGCCGGATTTTGATTTGTTGATTGAACTTGCAAAGTATTATGATGTCGAGGTTGGGGAAATTTTAGACGGAGGAAGGAGAACAAACCATATGGATACAAAGACAGAGGAACTTATGCTTAAAATTGCGGACTATAATAATGTAGAGAAAGAGTTTTTCTCCAAAAGAATGTGCGTGATGTTCGGCGCTGCCATTGTCGGCATGATCGCTTATGCGGTAATCGACAGTTTGGGACTGTCAGGAACAGAGCCGTATGAAGCGGTTGTAAATGTTGCCCTTGGGTTTGCCCTTGGAACGTTACTGACAGGACTTCTTTATGCCAGCCGTTATATGGCAAAAATCAAGGCGGCAAAAATGCGTTTGGTAAAAGGATTGCAAAAAAAACGGTAACCAATCAGCCACAATGGCAGCAGCTTAAGGCGGCAGGCAGGCACGCGGGACGGGCGGAAGCAGCGGGGGACGCGCAGGGATTTCCCGCGGCTGCATATCCGAAACGGAAAAATTCCC
>DERU01000089.1:7593-8790 GCA_002361095.1 Lachnospiraceae bacterium UBA3332 | reverse complement strand
GCACGCAGGGTACGCGCCTGCCTGTCTGACATCATAACCTCATCAATATGCTATATTTGTTTGCGGGCTTCTTCATATACGCCGACGGTAATTTCATCCTCCTCCCTGTTTTTCCCCATCGCCCTCCTTTGGCAGAAAGCACTTAAATGCCCGCACCACAGGTAAACCCCACTGCGTCCCCCAACCGGTCCACACCGCAGCGTTCCCCCGCAGATAACGGCCCATTCCCCCGCAACCTTCTGCCTTTTTCCCATATTCCTTTGATAACATAACGTTTATTGGAAATTAAGCACAAGACTCCTGAACCGGTTCCGTAGCGGTTCCCGGTAAATGACAAGAAAGATTCTTACAGACCATGTTTCCCATATGCTTAATTCGATGTTAATATCCTAACACACCATCCGGCTTTTTTCAATAAGTTTTTGATTTTTTCCACGGTCTTTCTTCATGCGGCCATTCCCGCAAGAAAAAGGAAAATTAAGGCAATTTTAATTGGAGGTATATGCGTGTGTATGGTAAAATATTAAAATTGAACAGACTAATAAATCAGCTGCCATAGAGGTAATCAGTTATGAAAATCAGCGCTAATAAAAAAACATATTTCGTATTATTCCTAACAGGCATGATTGCCGGTATCTTATGTCGGCTTACAGACTTTTTGCCATACGAAGAAAGTTTGTGGAGTTTACCATCAATAGCAACTCTCTTTGGGTTTTGGATTGCAAGTGTGGGTATCATTACTTGCTTGAGTTCATCAAACAAAAGCGCATTTATGAATTCATTTCTCTATATGTTTGGTATGACAATTTCTTTTTATGGATTGAAATACCTATTAGGTTTTTATATACCTAGATTTTCAAATGAAGGACAGTTCCAAACGGACTTATTTATTGTATATTCTATATTATCAGCCGCCTGCGGAATTGGCAGCTTTGTTTTGTATTTTTGGAACAGACAGAATGTGTTCAATTCATTTCTTTATGCTCTGCCCGCAAGCGGAATGTTAGCGGAGGCTGCTGCCTGTCTGATTGTATTGTGCAATAGTCGTATGCTGTTGGCACAAACAATATTTGATATTGTCTTTGGACTATTGTTTGGTATTGGATTATATGGAAAAGCTTACAATAAATTGTTTTATATTGGAACGGTAATTATTGTGGCTGTATTGGTGTTCCTTTTGGTATATAAGCCGTTTTT
>DERU01000089.1:7062-7324 GCA_002361095.1 Lachnospiraceae bacterium UBA3332 | reverse complement strand
CCTTTTGGTATATAAGCCGTTTTTACTGACTGTTTAGCAAGTGATATATTTTAATTATTGAGAAAGCAACCATGCATTTGGGAAATTATAAGCGCTTTTTTGCTCCACCCATAAGCATCAGAACTTCAAAACTGTTTGACAAACCATGACATCACGGAACAGCCCTGATGCCGCCGCGTTTTCTCACGGTCTGAACTGTTACAAAAACTGCAATAAACTTAAAAAAAACTCTTGCAAAATATTATATATGAGGTTATAATAC
>DERU01000089.1:3058-6749 GCA_002361095.1 Lachnospiraceae bacterium UBA3332 | reverse complement strand
AGGTCGAGGGTTCGAGTCCCTTTTCCAGCTCTCATACAAGGGGGAAGCGGCTGATGCATTATCATGTCGCTTTTTGCTTGTGATTGCACTTTTGTATGGCAACGTGGAAAAGTATATGAGGGCTGCGGCCACACCAAAACCGCCGGACTACACGTCACCGGATTTTGCGGCGCTGTGCGCCCCAAAGTTCCCACGGATTAAAATGCCGCTTGCGCGGCGGAATGAGAGGAATCCTATGAAAGCTTACAAAGACCGAAACCGCGAAGAGCTTTTATCGCTCAAAGCACAGTTGGAAACAGAATACAAAAAATTCCAGGAAATGGGACTTAAACTGGACATGTCCCGCGGGAAACCCAGCGCCGAGCAGCTGGATCTCTCCATGGGAATGATGGACGTCCTGGATTGCTTTACGGATTTAAAATGCGAAGCCGGCATCGACTGCCGCAATTACGGTGTAATCGACGGCGTACCGGAAGCGAAACGGCTGCTGGGGGAATTGATTGAAGTTCCTGCGGAACATATCATTATCTACGGCAACTCCAGCTTAAACGTTATGTTCGACACGGTCAGCCATGCCTACACCCACGGTGTGATGGGCATGACCCCTTGGTGCAAACTGGACAAGGTCAAATTCCTCTGTCCCGTACCGGGCTATGACCGTCATTTTTCCATCACGGAATATTTCGGAATTGAAATGATCAATGTTCCCATGTCCCCCGAAGGCCCCGACATGGACATGGTGGAAAGACTGGTTTGCACGGACGAAAGCATCAAGGGCATCTGGTGCGTCCCCAAGTACTCCAATCCCCAGGGTTACACCTACTCGGATGACACGGTCCGGCGTTTCGCCCGTCTGCAGCCCGCCGCGAAAGATTTCCGCATTTTCTGGGATAACGCCTATAATGTACACCATCTCTACGGCGACCAAAAAGACGTGATTTTGGAACTGCTTTCCGAATGCGAAAAGGCCGGGAACCCGGATATGGTATACAAATTCAGTTCCACCAGTAAGATTACCTTCCCCGGCTCCGGCGTCGCGGCAATTTCCGCCTCGGAAGCCAACTTAAACGATCTGCGCGGCCACCTGAAAGTCCAGACCATCGGACACGACAAGTTAAACCAGCTGCGCCATGTGCGTTACTTTAAAAGCATTCGCGGAATCGAAAAACAAATGGAAAAACATGCCGCGATCATGCGGCCGAAATTTGAGGCCGTACTGCAGATTTTGGAGAAGGAACTTGGCGGGCTTTCCATCGGTTCCTGGACCAAGCCCCACGGCGGCTATTTCATTTCCTTCGACGCCATGGACGGCTGCGCCAAAGCGATCGTAGCGATGGCCAGGGACGCAGGTGTGGTAATGACCGGCGCAGGCGCCACCTATCCTTACGGGAAAGATCCCCACGATTCCAACATCCGAATCGCCCCCTCCTTCCCGCCCATCGATGAACTGATACAGGCAACCAACCTGTTTGTCCTCTGTGTCAAACTGGTTAGCATAAACAAACTTTTACAGGAAACGGCATAAAACATTTGCCGGCAAATCAGACCGGTCAGCTTCGGCCGCCCTTCTGTAGGAAGGGATACGTCCAAAGCTGACCGGTCTGTATTGTTCCCCGGTGCGGTTCCTATTGCATGTGTACATCCATCTGCGGAAACGGAATCCGGATGCCTTCCTCGTCAAAGGCATATTTGATATTTTCCAGCATCTCACACCTTGCCTGCCAGAAATTTTCCTTTTTGGACCAAAAACGAATGCCCAGCACTACACTGCTGTCGCCCAGATTATCAATAAATACGGATATGTCCCTCTCCTTTGACACAAGGGGATGTTCCTCCGCCAGACGCTGCACCACGGCCCTGGCCTTACGCACATCGGAATCATAGGAAATTCCAACCGACAGATCAATTCTTCTCTCCTCCTCCTGCGTCACATTGGTCAGGCTGCTGTTTGCCAGTGTCCCGTTGGGAATCAAAATCATTTTATTATCATAGGTAAACAGTTTTGTGTAGAAAATGGTGATTTCCCGCACAATTCCCTCATTTTGGTGCGTATCTTCGATAATATAGTCCCCAACCTTGAACGGCTTAAGCGTCAGTATCATAATACCGCCGATACAGTTTGCCAGACTTCCCTGAATCGCAAGGCCAACCGTAACCCCCACGGAGCCGATCACTGTGGCGATACTGGCGGCCTGCACGCCAAACAGCTGTAAAATCATAAAAACCAAAAGCACATACAGCAGGGATTTGAGGGCGGAATCCAAAAACTGCACCGCCTCGGTGGATGCGCCGGATTTGGCCAATGCCCGTTTGACCAGCCGCCGGACAAGAACGATCACCCGGACGCCCACGGCAAAAATCACCATGGCCATCACTACCCGGACACCCATCGATAACAGCTTATCCGGCAATTCCCTCATATGCCGGTCCAAAAAGCCGATTCCCTCTTCCATTTCCTTTGCGGCCGTCCCGCTGTTCAGGACGGTCCTGCCCGAAGCTATGGTCATTTTTTCTTTCCTTTCTCTGCCTTTTTAGCCTCCGCCCCGGCCGCGATCGCCGCATCCGCCTGTTCCACTTTCTCGGTCAATTCCTCCCGCAGTGTTTTTTTTCTGACGGGCGCTTTTTTGGCCGCCGCCTTTTTCCCTTTCTTTTTCGCCGCTTCCCTCTCCGCCTTTCTTCTGGCCTTTTCCTCCTCCTGCGCCTTTTTACGGGCCAGTTTTTCTTCCTTTGTATAAGGCGTATAGGCAAATATACTGATAGACAGCGGAGCCTGCCGCATGGTAACGGCAAATTCCCTGCCGTCGCAGGCTGTCTTTTCGGCTTCCAAAACCATACCGTTTGTCCGCCCCAAGCCTCCGAATTCTACCGCGTCGGAATTTAGTATTTCCTCATATTTTCCCTCAAAAGGCACGCCAACCATAAACTTCTCCCGGTCTACATCCGCAAAGTTTACGCAGACCACCAAAATATCCTCTTCCCGTTCCCCTTTCCGCAGATAAGAAAGGCTGCAGGAGTTGGCGTCTATACAGTTAATCCATTCAAACCCTTCCCAACTCATATCCCTGACGTACAGTTCCGGTCTGGAACGGTATAGCGCATTCAGCTTTTTCACAAACTGCTGCACACCTTTATGCTTGTCCTCCTTCAGCAGTTCCCACTCCACGCTCCGGTTTTCGTTCCACTCGTCATATTCCGCAATATCCTGCCCCATAAAAAGGAGTTTTTTTCCGGGATGGGTCATCATATATCCATAGCTTGCCCGGAGGTTGGCAAATTTCTCCGGCTCCCCTCCCGGCATCTTACCCAGCATGGACGCCTTGCCATGCACCACCTCGTCATGGGAAAGCACCAGCATAAAATGTTCGCTGTAAGCATAAATCATGGAAAAAGTGATCTCGCCATGGTGATAGGAGCGGAAATAAGGGTCGTTTTTGATATATCCCAAAAAGTCGTTCATCCAGCCCATATTCCACTTCATGGAAAATCCAAGGCCCCCGTCCTTTAAATCCCCTGTAATCTTAGGCCAGGCGGTGGATTCCTCCGCAATGGACAAAGCGCCCCTGCCGCGTTTTTGGATCATACTGTTCAAATGTTTAAAAAATTCCACCGCTTCCAGGTTTTCATTGCCCCCATACATGTTGGCAACCCACTGCCCGTCGCTTTTGCCGTAATCCAGATAGAGCATGGAAGC
>DERU01000089.1:1454-2750 GCA_002361095.1 Lachnospiraceae bacterium UBA3332 | reverse complement strand
CAGATACAGCATGGAAGCCACCGCATCCATACGGATACCGTCCGCATGAAACTGCTCGATCCAATAGAGGGCGTTGGCGATCAGATAATTACGCACCTCCGGTCTGCCGTAATTATAAATCAGCGTACCCCAGTGCGGGTGGGAACCCTGTCTGGGATCCTTGTGTTCATACAGGCACGTCCCGTCAAAATTGGACAGGCCGTGGACATCCCGCGGAAAATGAGCGGGTACCCAGTCCAAAATGACCCCGATTCCCGCCTTGTGCAGTTCATTGACAAAATACATGAAATCCTCCGGAGTCCCGTATCTTGCCGTGGGCGCATAATAGCCCAACACCTGATATCCCCAGGAGCCGTCAAAAGGATGTTCCATCACAGGCATCAGTTCCACATGGGTATAGCCCATTTCCTGTATATAAGATACCACTTTGGGTGCAAGTTCCCTGTAATTATAATATTCCCTTCCGTCCCCGGGTTTTGCAAAAGACCCCAGGTACATTTCATAAACGCTGACAGGCTCTTTTTTAAAATCCTTCTTCTCCCTGTCGGCCAGCCACCCTGCGTCCTCCCAGCAAAATCCGTCAATTTTGCGCACTACGGAGGCTGTCTCCGGACGCAGCTGCTGCCCGAAGGCATAGGGATCCGCTTTCAAATAGGTCAGTCCGCCCTTGACCTTCAATTCATACTTGTAGTTTTCCCCCTCCTGCACACCGGGAATGAAAATTTCAAAAATACCGGAATCCCAGAGTCTGCGCATCTGGTGTATGCGTCCGTCCCATCCGTTAAAATCCCCTACCACGCTGACGCGCATGGCGTTGGGCGCCCAAACCGCAAAATGTACGCCGTCCGTCCCGTCAAGACTCATCAGGTGCGCCCCCAAAATCCGGTACGCCTCATAATGAATCCCTGCGTTGAACTTTGCCGTCTCCTCCCTCGTAATCACCGGGGCAAAGCGGTACGGATCCTCGGTCTGCTTTTGCGTGCCGTCCCCATAAGTCGCCAAATACGTATAAGCGCCTATATTTTTTTGGGGAATCAGCACGGCAAAATAACCTGCGTCGTCCGCCATCTCCATCTCATACGTTTCCTTTTCCCTGCCCTGCACGGTAACGGACACCGCCCCCGGGAAAAAGGCCTGCACAAGCGTCGCATTTTTTTCCTCATGCGGACCGAGCAGACGGTGCGGATTATCCTCCTCGGAATAAATGACCGCCTCTATGTCCGGCCACCGCATCATTTTGTAAAGCTTCTCATTCATACTTACCTCTCATTCCGCCGCGCAAGCGGCATTTTAATC
>DERU01000089.1:987-1130 GCA_002361095.1 Lachnospiraceae bacterium UBA3332 | reverse complement strand
CGCCGCGCAAGCGGCATTTTAATCGGCGGGAACTTTCAGACGCACAGCGCCGCAAATTCCAGGATTGAAAATTTGCCACAGCCTTATTCTTCCAATCCGTGTATCAAAAGCCCGCTTAAAAGCTTCGGCTCAAACCATGTAGA
>DERU01000089.1:0-707 GCA_002361095.1 Lachnospiraceae bacterium UBA3332 | reverse complement strand
CTTCGGCTCAAACCATGTAGACTTGGGAGGCATTAATCTGCCCGCATCCGCAACGGCAAAAAGCTCTTCCAGGGAAGTCGGATATAGGGAAAATGCCACACCCCCCTCTTTTTGCGCAAGCCGTTCCAATTCTGCGGCATCCTTGTTTCCCCCCACAAAAGAAATCCGTTTATCCATGCGCGGATCCGCAATCCCAAGCACCGGCCCCAACAGATATTTCTGCAAAAACGCTACATCCAGCCCTTCCACAGGATCCCGGCTTTGCTCCCCTGTCCTGCTATAGAGTGTGTACCATCCCCCTTCCACATACATCCCAAACATCCCTTTTTGCCCGGGCGCTACCGGTTCCCTGCCCGCAAATTCCACCTCGAAATGCCGGCTGATCTGCGCAAGCAGCTGCTTTGTTGTCAAACCGTTTTTATCCCGCACCACACGGTTATAATCCAAAATCTTAAGTTCCTCGTCCGCAAACAGCACTGACAGAATAAAATTCCATGTCTCATCCCCCGTATATTCCGGATTCTCCCTGCGCTTCTGCAGGGCGCAGGCAACGGCGGCGCTGCAGCGGTGATGCCCGTCAGCGATATAAAAGCGTGGAACCTGCAAAAAGGCATCAAAAACAGCCTCGATATCCTCCATTTCCCGCACTGCCCAAAGACGGTGCCGCACCCGGTCTTCCTTGACAAAATCATAGACCGGCGGCTGGC
>DERU01000263.1:7472-13903 GCA_002361095.1 Lachnospiraceae bacterium UBA3332 | reverse complement strand
GGCGTAAATTCACGGTTGAAAAACTGTCAGGTTTTTCAACCTGGCCTCCCTGCCCGCTCTACAACAGGCATCCCTTCCGGCAGCGCATAGCCGATCCTGCACCGGTTTTTGTACAGCATCCGATACGCCGTCGCCTCCCCGTTCTGACAGGACAGCCTGCGCTGCAGTACTTCCGCCTCTTCCCAGACCGCGTCCTGCTCCCTGCGGTATAAAATTTTCCCGTTTTCCACCTGCCAGACAAATTCCGGCTTTTTATCCGTATAAATTTCCCCGATAATATGCCTTTCGTCGAAAGACAGCCGAATCTGATAAACGGTGTCCGTCTCGTTTTTGACCTTTAAATCTTTCCACCCTTCCACCACGGCGGCATCCACTCCCGCCAAAGCGTCGCTGGACGGCTCCGGAAAATCCTTCGCCTGATGGCCATGCCGCTCTACTACCGTCAGCGGCGTATGCAAAAACACCCAAAACAAAAGATTGGTGATCTGGCACAGCCCGCCGCCCTGTACCGTGGTCAGCTTTCCGTCCACCACCGCCAGCCCCTCTTTATAAGGCGTCCCCCGATCCGCAAAACGGACCGCCTTCCAAAACGAAAACGTCTCCCCGGGCCGGATCAAAAGCCCGTCCAGCTTTGCGGCCGCCAGTTTCAAATTGTGCACCTTGTTTTCCTGATACACCATGGGAAACCCGGTATCCGTGTTGTACATGGGGCATTTGGACGCAAAACCCCTGTAGGGCAGCGATTTTTCCTGCAATACCCCACTGTAATTTGCGCCGTCCCAACGCATCCCCATATAAAAGAAAAACACCCGCTGCCGCTTTCGGAGCGGGGCCAGCCATGAAAAACGCTGTGTAAATCTCTTTTTTGCCATAAACCTCCCCTTTTTGCCCAAACGTCTGCCCCTGCCGCCAAAACCCATTTCCCCGGGGCGGCGCTTTGCATCGTTTTCTGCGCTGCCATTTCAGTTTACCAAAGCGGACAGACTATTATTTTTCTATTTCCTGTTGGAATTTTGAAGATTTTATGAGGAAATTCATACAAATTTATGACTTTCTGATGTTGTGGCCGGACAAATCATAAAAGCAAAAAAAATTTTATTTTTTTGTGTCTTTTATGGCACTTCAAGGAATATACAAGTGTAACAGTTCACTTAGGTTCACATATAGAGGGAAAAATTATGAATGAAATTACGAAAGAACAATCCGAGAAATTAACAGACATTGTAATCGCAAATTTGTGCGCGGAACTTTCCAAGCGCAATTGGTCGTTAAAAATGCTTTCCGAAAAAGCCGACCTACCCTATGAATCCGTCAAAAAGCTGGTCAACGGAAAAATCCGCAAGCCCTCCCTCATCAGTCTCTGGCAGGTTTCCAACGCGCTCGGCTGTTCCCTTGACAAGCTTACCGGCCGGTACCATCCGTCCGATGAGACCTTCCGCCAGATCGCAAAGGGAACCTCCGAGATTTACCGTATTTTGGAAAATATCGACACGCTCTCCCGCAACGCCTTATAAAACAGGGAGCATGACAATGAAACGGACGCTTTCATCCGCGCTTTCGGCGCGGATGGAACCGCCGTGCAGTTCCACAATTTCTTTGGCAATGGCCAATCCGAGTCCTGCCCCGCCGGTGGCGGACGCACGGGAACTGTCCAACCGGAAAAACTGTTCAAACACACGCGACAATTTTTCCGGCGGAATGGTTTTTCCGGCATTTTTTACGCAAATTTGCACGCTGTCCCCAAGGCGTTTTAAAGACAGGAACACCTCCGTATCCGGATAGGCATAGCAGGCCGCGTTACGGATCAGGTTATCAAACACCCGCTCCAGCTTATCGGGATCACACACCGCCTCCACATCCCTTTCAATATCCGTCCGCCAGCGCAGACTGCTTTGGGAGAGCACCGGTTCAAACTCACTGGCCAGCTGTTCCAGCATCCGGCTCATATTGACGCGTTCCTTCTCCAACGAAATTGCCGTCAGGCTAAAACGGGTGATATCAAAAAATTCATAGAGCAGTTCTTCCAGCCGTCCGGCTTTGTCCAGCGCAATCCCCACATAGCGTTCCCTGAGCCTGTCGGAAATCTGCGGTTCGTCCCGAAGCAGGGTCAGGTATCCGATCACACTGGTGAGCGGCGTTTTCAAATCATGCGCCAGATACACCAAAAGATCGTTTTTGCGCTGTTCGGCCTCTTTTACCTGTATGGCATGATAACGCGCCTGCTCCCGGATCAGATTCAGTTCATCCTGCACATGCTTCATGGCAGGAGGCAGAACAACCGGCTCCTCCACGGATTTTGACAATTTTTCCGCTGCCAGGATGATCTCATCCAGATAGCGCAAAGGTTTTGCAAAAAAATAGTAAGTTACCAATCCCCATCCCGCCAAAAAAAGCAGCCCCCCGAAAAAAAGCGCGTAATCCCGCACCCAGCTGCAAAACGCCCGGACAGGGGCAAATTCAATTCCGGACAGGATGTCCCATGCCCAAACACCAAAGAACACAAAGAGTACCGCAAATACTATAAGGGCAAACACATACTGCAATAAAGTCTGCCGGGCAATCCGCCCCCTGTAGCGGTTTCTGTTTTTTATAAAATCCAGCCATTTGTTACTCAATGGTATACCCCACCCCCCAAACCGTTTTGATATACTTCGGCCTGCGCGCCGGTTCCTGCATCTTCTCCCTGATCCTTGCGATATGCGCCATCACCGTATTGTTTTGGTCCAGATATTTTTCCTTCCACACGGCCTCAAACAACTCCTCCGAAGAAACCACCCGTCCCCGGTTTTCGCACAGATACCACAGGATGGAGAATTCCATCGGCGTCAGGGACAATTCCATTCCGTTCAGCGTGCATTTATGACTGCTTTTTTGCATATAAAGCCCCCGGATATCCGCCTCTTCCGCCGCCTGTCCCAAAGGCGGCATTGCATTGTAGCGCATATACCGGCGCAGCTGCGTTTTGACCCTTGCCACCAATTCCAGCGGGTTAAACGGCTTTGTGATATAGTCATCCGCACCCTGCGTCAAGCCCGTGATCTTATCTACGTCTTCCGTCCTAGCCGTCACCATAATGATGGGAAAGTAATGGGACTGCCGGATTTTGCGGCAGAGGCTAAAACCGTCCATGTCCGGCAGCATAATATCCAAAACCGCAAGATCAACCGCTTCCTTTTCCACACAGCACAGCGCTTCCTTTGCATTATAAAACTTGAAAACCTCAAAACCGTCCGATGCCAAATAAACCTCTATCAAATCCGCAATTTCTTTTTCGTCATCCACCACCAAAATTTTTTCCCGCATGTCCCCATCCTCCCTGCACCCAAACAAGGGTAACCTTCCGCCCCTCCGGAAAATTACCCTTGCCACAATGGACTCTCACGCATGGCGCTGCCATAACCGAAACGCTTTCCCTTCCCGGTGACGCCGCTGCCGCCGTAAAGATTCAGATAACCCTCAACCCCTTACGCCGTCAGTCATCCACATATTCCACCGTTCCGTCGGAATATGTAATCATCCAATACCCGGTATCCTGCCCACAGTCCTCAATATAAACCCGATCCACTTCCGTGACGCCGCCCTCCGGCGTCCCTGCCTGCAAGGCGGCCTGGGCTGCAGCCTCTGCCTGCGCCTGGGCTTCTGCCTCGGCCTGCGCCTGGGCCTCTGCCTCGGCTTGGGCCTGGGCTTCTGCCTCGGCTTGGGCCTGGGCCTCGGCCTGCGCCTGCTCCTGTTTCCGGTCTCCGCCTTCCGTCCTTTTGGTATCGGACGGATCTGCCGCCTGCACTACCGCAGATTTTGTTTCCGGCCTGGACATATCCCCGGTCTCCGTTTCCGGCTCTGCAGACTCCGGTCCGCTTTCTTCCCCGGACGGCGTTTCCGTCTGTCCGGCTGTCTCGCCGGCCTCTGAAGACGCCTCCGCAGATTCCTCCGTCTGTACTGCAGTCTCCCTCATTGCACTTACAGGCTCTGCCTTGGCTTCCTGCCCGTTTCCTTCCCCACAGCCGGCGAGCAGCGCCGCCGCAAGTAAAAGTGCCCAAATTTTCTTTTTCATTGGTTTCCCCATTTCTGCGCGGCTTTGTTACACAAAATCATACCCGGCCTGTAAATTTGCGCACGCCGCACAGACGCAAACCCTGCCCTGCTTGCCCAAACGGGCATTCTTTTCCAAAACCGTAACCGTACACACCCCACCCAGGTTAAGGCACGGATATTTTTTCCTCGCACAGTTTCACATACCCGCCGTCTTTTTCCCCGATCACGCTGACCTGTAATTCTTCACCCGTTATCTGCAGCTGTGATAAGTATAACAGAAAACCGTAGTCACTGGAAGTTCCATTTTCATCCAGTCTCACGCAAAACGCCTCGTAAACTGCCGTCTGGCCCCCGTCCGTCACTTCCGCATAGAATCTGCTTTCCCCGTCCACACAGGAAGCGTCCGCGACCCCTGTCAGCTTTAAATAGCCGCCCTCCTTTTGGGCCTGCAGCGATGTATGGCTTTCCGCCGGCACGGCTTTTGTTTCAAGCGTCCGCGCAGGCGCGCGCATCTGCGGGGGAACTTCCCCCAGGGTGGGCAAATGCCGCTCCACCTTTTCCACAATTACCACATCCGGCTCCGCGTTGACCAAATCCGTCATAGGATACGGCACCACTTTGGAAAAAGTCGCTTTTGCAAACTGCTCCGCCATATAAGGCAGAAGGGAATTTCCGAAGGAATCCCGGTACATCAGCAGATTCTTCTCCCTGCCGCCGCAAACGGTCTCCACCAGCGTATCCTCCACCGTAGCGCCTTCCTTTACATATTCATAGGTAAACGCTTTCTGAAAATACACCTCATCCTCCGGCTCGGCCCACAACGGGTAGAGCATTCTGTTTAAGTCCCCCACATAAGTGCAGGCCGTCTCATAAGGTATTTCCCCATAAGTCTCGTGGGGAATCCCGCAGGCGTCCAGCAGGGCGTTATAAACCAATACCGCCCCCTTTTGGTTCCAATGGGAATCCCTGGCGTAATAAAGCGTCTCCTCCTGTCCGGCAAAAAGGGCAAACAAATCCACGTAATGCACCCCTTCCTTTTCCAGCCAAAAAAGAAGCCGCTCCGCATCGCTTTGGGGGGATACCGTATACCGGTATCGTCCCGGCATGTTTTCCCCATAGAGGGAGTTTTTATTGGGCGCAATGGTGAATACAAAAGTCTTTCCCAAAAGTTCCGTATATTCCTGCATCAGCGCCGTATTGTGCGCCATGTTGAAAAGCATCCTGTCCGAAACTCCGTTTTTATGCTGGTAATCATCCAGGGTCGCCGCATAATACAGCCAGCCGTTCTCCCCCTGTATCACGTTATCCGCCGCAGACACGCCAAACACACTGCTGCGCAGCTTCGCGTCCGCCGCGACCAGTTCCTGCCGGAACGCAAAGTGATCCTGAAAATAGGCTCCCGCGTCCGCAAGAAAATCCAAATTCCACGCGTTTCCTTCCCGCAAAGCCGGTATCCCGGCAAGCACCTTATTCTCCGTTGACCCAGTGGACGGCCGGATCCCCATGGCCGCAAACGGAAGCAGGCACAGGCCGATCACCATCCCGATATATAACAGACAAAGCAGGGTTTTGCCCCTCTTTTGGCCCCCGCCCCTCTTTTGGCCCCCGTCCTTCTTTTTTTGCGCTTCCCCGTCCATCGTTGCTCCCATCCGCCCGCTTTTGCCGGGCTTTCCAATCCGTCAAAACCTGAAATATATAAAAGGATTATACGTATTGCCCGCAAGGCTTAGCATGCATAAAAGCAGCAGCGCCAGCGTCCCCACATAAGAGACGCCCTGCCAAAAAGCCAGGCTGCATCCCCTCTCCCGCTGCTTTTGGGCCCACGCCCCCAGCCATTCTTTGACGGGAAACGCACAGACTACGGCCACCGCCAGCATACACAAAAACAAACGGCTGCAAACCGGCATCGCGGCCGCCGCCAATTCCGCCGACCAGGTAAACCGGGTAAACATGGCTGCAAGCATCCAGCCTGCCTGCCCTATATTCTCCGCGCGGAAAATCACAAACCCTGCGCACACCACGACCAACACATATACATGGCGCAGCGGCCCCATCCGCTTCGTCAGTTTCGGGAAAAAAGTCTCCAGCGACTGGAACGCGCCATGGAACAGCCCCCATAGCACGAACGTCCAGTTCGCCCCGTGCCAAAGCCCGGTACAGAAAAATACCAAAAGACGGTTCCCCCAGGTGCGCATCGTCCCCTTGCGGTTTCCCCCCAGCGGGATATAAAGATATTCACGGAACCAATTCGTCAGGGAAATATGCCATCTCCTCCAAAAATCCTGAATGCCGGAAGCGACATAAGGATAGCGGAAATTTTCCAGAATATGAAAACCAAAGATCCGTCCCAAACCGATGGCCATATCGCTGTAACCGCTGAAGTCAAAATAGATCTGCAG
>DERU01000263.1:6460-7219 GCA_002361095.1 Lachnospiraceae bacterium UBA3332 | reverse complement strand
GCTGAAGTCAAAATAGATCTGCAGCATGTAGGCAACGGCCCCCAGCCATGCCGCCGGCATGCTCACGAGGGACGCCTCCAGTCCAAACACATAATCCGCCGCAGCGCCCATGGTATTGGAAATCAATACTTTCTTGGACATCCCTACCACAAAGCGCCTAAGCCCCGCCGCCACTTTTTCGCAGGACACTTCCCTTTTGTCAATGGCCGCCGCAATGTCGCTGTACTGAATGATAGGCCCGGCAATGAGCTGCGGGAAAAAAGAAATATACAGCAAAATTTTCGTAAAACTTTTCTCCACCCCGACTTTTCCCCTGTAAACGTCCGCCACATAAGAAATCGCCTGAAAAATGAAAAAAGAAATTCCGATGGGAAGGCTGATCTGCGGAACCAAAACCGCTATCCCCGTCACCCTGCCAAACGCCTCCGCCATCATGCCCGCATACTTAAAGACGCCCAAAATACCCAAATCCACCAAAACCGCCAGCGCAAGAAAAAACTTCCTCCCCTTTTCAAAACGTCCGAACAGCCGCGCAATCCCATAATTCCACAGAGCGCAAAAAATCATCAAAAAGACATATACCGGCTCCCCGTACGCATAAAAAAGCAGACTCGCCACCAACAAAAACATATTTTTTACCCGGATGGACGGCAGCAAAAAATACAGTATAAAAACCACCGGGAAAAATACACACAAAAAAACCATGGAACTAAATGCCATTCCAAGCCTCCGCCCTCTGCCATAAACGACAATTGTTGT
>DERU01000263.1:0-6164 GCA_002361095.1 Lachnospiraceae bacterium UBA3332 | reverse complement strand
ATAAACGACAATTGTTGCGTTTTTATCCTCAAAAAATGCAGCTTCAAACGCTGCACCATTCCCAAAACCAAAACATGTTAAAAATATCTTAACATATCATTAAATTTTTTCAACACTTTTTTGCAAATTTCGTCACTTTTTTTGTAGCAGATCAGACAAATCCGGTCCGGAACGTCCCAGGCCAAAAACGGCAGCCGTTTTTGGCTGCCGTTCTTTGCACGCATTTTTTGTCAAATCAAAATTTCAATATCGCCGCTGACGCTGGTGAGTTGAATGAGGTTCCCGTTATCTTCCCCATAAACGGCGTCCCCTTTTGTGTCCCCAAGCATTCCGGAAAACGGAAGATTTGTGCGGAACGTCCCGCTGACCGTCCGGTAGGAGACCGCAAACCCTTCCCCCTCCGGCACATGCACCTGACAGCTTCCGGAGATGGATCCCGCCTTGACCTTTTGGGGCAGCTTTTCCAGCGTAAGTTCCACTTCCCCGCTGGTGCTGGATCCGTGCAGTTCCCTGCCGGTACCCGCAAAGCAAATATCCCCGCTGGCGCTGAACAATTCGCACTGTCCAAAGGTTCCGCTCATGTCCACGTCCCCGCTCTTTGTCTCCGCGCGCAGATCGCCGGCGAGGTTTTCGCCTTCGATATCGCCGCTTTCCGAGGAAAACACCATCTTCTCCCCGCAAACCGACACTGCTTCCACATCCCCGTTAGACGTCGAGACGTGCAGGCTTGCGCACTCCAGTCCTTCTTCGATCTGCACATCGCCGTTCACCGTCGCAATGTGGATCGCATCCCATTTTTTTCGGGGCAGGGTAATCGCAATATCGGAACTGCGCATGCCCCTCATAAAAAAGTAAGCCGCGCTGGCTGTATTCCCCTGACTGACGGACAGCACGTCACCCTTTAGCATGGTCTCGATTTCGTCCGTGTCCCCGCTGATGGCAATGAGCGCATCCTCTTCGTCTGCGAAATCAATCGTGACGTCCCCGCTGTTGAGCCGGATTTCCAAAGACCGGACATTTTCCGACATGATATCCGTCGAATCCACCGTCTTTCCCCTGGAAGAAGAAAACTGCATGAACTTCCCGTCCGGATACCGTTCCCTGATCTGATGCGCCACGTCCCTGGCCACATCCCTGGCACTGTCCACCGCTCCCATTGCCGTGGAAACCGCGGCATTCACAATCTCCTCAATCTCGTTGCCCAGGTTATCCATGGAAAAAGAAGATTTTCCTTTTCCGGAAAAACTCCAGCGGCGCTCTTCCCCTTTCTGTTTCTGCTGTCTGGCGGCCTCTTCCTCGGCCTCGGCCTCCCGCAGGTAAGCAAGCAGTTCCTCCACGTCTCCCAGGCTCTCCATCGCCTCCTGCAGGGCTTCCTCCTCCGGCATACCGCCGGCCGTCAGTTCCAGATACCGCTGGTACAGGTTCTCGCTCAATTCCTCTATCATCTCGGTCTTTGCTTCCGAATCCTTCGCCTCTGCCAGCCGGTTCGTCACCAAAATCACAATTTTTGTCTCAATCCGATTCATATTCCACCTCCAATGCCAGCAATGCATCCAAAAGGGAACGTGTTTCCCGCCACTCCCGGCTCCGCTCCTCCCACTGCTTCTTTCCTTCCTCCGTAATCTTGTAATAGCGCCTTCTTGCGCCGGGTCCGTCCTCTCCCCAATAGGAAGTAATCAGGCCGTTTTGCCCCAGCCGCTTAAACGCCGTGTAGAGGGTCGCTTCCTTAAACTCGTACTTACCTCCCGTGCGCCGCTGCACATTTTTGTTGATCTCATAGCCGTAGCTGTCCTTTTCCATCAGCTGCGCCAAAATGATCGTTTCCGTATAGCCTCGCAGGGTATCCGCTGAAATAGACAAATCCATTCCTCCTCTCCTGTTTTATCTGATGAATTCATCATACCACGATATACCTCATCTGTCAATGTATTTCAGGAATTCTTAAGAAATTTAAGTAACCGTTTGGCCCACAATGGCGGCAGCTTAAAGCGGGAGGCAGGTATGCGGATCGGGCGGAAGCGCAGGGATTTCCTGCAGCAATATCCCCAAACGCCAGCGTGGGAGGGCAGCAGTTTTGGGGGCGGACAGGAGGGCGCAAGGGGCATGACAGGATGCTGGATCCCAAACGGATAAATTCCCCAAAACGGAGACAGTCCCTGCAGCAGGGCGCAAAATCGTACAAACGCAGTGCGTTTTTTGCGCCCTGTTGCGTTTAGGGACAGAATCTGTTTTGGCGGAATTTCCCGTTTGGAATCCCGCAATCCTGTCATGCCCCTTGCGCCCTCCTGTCCGCCCCCAAAACTGCTGCCCTCCCGCGTTTGCGTTTGGGGACGCGGCCGGCCTGGCAGGCGGAACCGTAATAAAACCTTTCTCATAAACATTTCCATGGGCTGGCCAAACGGCGTATCATAAAAGACCAGACCGCCGCAATCTATGTATCCCAGTTTCCGGTATAAGTGCTGTGCCTGCCCGTCTACCTGTGCGGAGAGCAAAGCCATACATGGCTTACAGGTTTGCGGCAGATACAAATTCTGCGGTTGAAAAGGTAAATTTTCAACCGCATTTTGTCCTTCACAGCGTTATGTCAACCTGATATTTTTCCTCAATCAAAATACAATTCACCCTGTACTTCTGACACTGTTCCCATATTTCCGCATTATCCCTGCGCACCGTTTCCACCGTACAGTACGCGTCGTCCAGTCTGTTTTCCACAATGCCTGCATACTTCCTGATATCGTCAAAATGGTTTGTAATATACTTATCACTCATCACCAGACAATAATATTTTATGTTTTCCAAATACTCCGGCGCAAAATCTTCCGCCCAGGCAAAAGGAATATAACAGCCTTCCACAATCAGATTCTGCCCATTCTCAACCGCGGTTTTTATCATTTCCCGCACAATCGGCCATAAATAATCCGTCAGCGCTTTATCGTCGCTCATAGGCGTAAGCGTCGTATGCCCGCTGCGAATCAGTCCCATTTTTAAATGGTCCATGGACAAATAAGGGTAATGATATTTTTCCAGTAATTTTTGGGCAAGCGCCGTCTTGCCTGTGTGGGATGCTCCCGCTATCAAAACAATCATCCGGTTTCCCCCCGCCGTCCGTTATATTTCTTCCAAATAAGGGATATAGTCCCGGCTGTGGATCCACTCCACAAACTGCGGCCTGTTTTTTCCCTGCCACATTTCAAATCCCATAATCGCCGCGTGGCCGCTGCCGTCGATCCTGCTCTTTGTCACATCCACCGAAGAGACACGGCTCATATTCTGCACCTTTACATCCTGAATAAACCTGCGGATATCCTCCCCCGCATTAAATTCGATATAGAGTTCAAAGGAATTTGCATAGCGGTGCATCCGCATATCCACCTTGGCCAATATCCGGAGCGTAATCATGATAATAGCCAGTGTAACCACGGCTCCCTCCCAAAAGCCGACGCCCACCGCAAGCCCTTCACAGGCGCAGACCCACAGGCCGGCCGCCGTAGTCAGACCCCGCACATGATTGCGCCCCGTCACCATAATGGTGCCCGCACCCAAAAAACCGATGCCGCTGATTACCTGCGCCCCCAGCCGCGCCGGATCCCCTGAATGCTGGAAGGTGGTCCACATATACTGGCTGGTCAGCATCACCAGGGCCGCGCCCACGCACACCAGCGTATGGGTTTTGACCCCCGCGCCCCTTCCCCGGCTGCTGCGCTCGATTCCCACCACCGTTCCGATCACCATTGCAAATCCCAGCCTTGCAATCACCCTGACAATTTCCAATTCCGCTATAGTTTCCATTTCCATCCCCCCTATTCTTCTTTATTGTATTCTATTCCGTACCGCAAGTCAATCGCGATGAAAATATCCTTCGTTTTGCAAAAATTCCCTGCCGTAAGGTTTATATTTTCCGGCCATTTTATGGTAACGCAATGCTTTTTTCTTCTTTCCCATACGGTCATAGCAAACGCTGAGCTGCACGCAGGGCAGATACCCGTAACATTCTTTTTGGACAAAACCCATTTTCTCCTCGTCCGGCCGGGCCCGCAGGGCGTTTCGATACCAAAATACGGCCTGCTCCCACCGGTTCCTGTCATAAAAATGTTTGCCCAAATCGCAGCACAGTTCCCCGCCCGGCTTTCCATAGGAAAGCCCCCACAGCAGACTGGCCAGCGCTTCCTGATCTTTTTGCAATGCATAAAAGCAGTAAGATAAAAATCTGCAGGCCTCTATACAGTTTTGAAAAAAGACGTCTTCCTGTCCCAGAAAATCCTTAAATTCTTTTACCGCCGCTTCGTATTTTTGGTGATAATACAATTCCCTTGCATAATAGAAGGTGTCCCTTGGCGCAAACCGGACACCTTCCTTTTTCATTTTTTCATAAATCAAAAGATTCCTGTTTCCGTATGTTTTCTTTGCACTGCGATGTTCCACGCAGATATCCAGGTAGGCAATCCTGCCATGGGGGGCAATGGCCTCATGCACCCTTCCCTCCCAGATAAAACCGACACTTCTCTTTAACAGGCGTTCCCGGTAATAGGAAAAAACCGCTTGATTTTGCTCGTCAAATGCCGCTATATAGCGCAGCATTCCCACATCCACCGAGCCGTCCGCCTGCCCCTTCCACGCGAGCAGCCGTTCTTTATCCCCTTCGCCCAACACATCATCCGCATCCAGCCAAAGGCAGTAATCCATCCCCGCCTTCGAAAAAGAAAAATTCCTTGCCGCCGAAAAATCATCCACCCACACAAAATCATAAATTTTATCCGTGTACCGCGCCGCAATTTCTTTGGTGGCATCCGCAGAACCCGTGTCCACAATCACAATTTCATCCACCGCACCGGCCGCCGACTCCAGGCACCTTTCCAGCACTTCCTCCTCATCCCGGACAATCATACATAAACTGATGGTAACCATTTCCCCATCCTTTTTCTTTTTAGGATTATGATATGACAGACAGGTTTGTCCGGGACGCGGGCGCCTAATCCGCCGCCCCGTCCTCCCGCAGGCCGATTGCCTCTTCCTGCTTAATTTCCCAATGAATCAAAAAGGTCAGGGCCGCGCGCACGATGATGATGGCCGCCACCAGCGCAATTTCCGACAGTTCCCGCACCACCACCGTCCGCAAAATCTCGCTTCCCAGCTTAAACTCCAATCCCAGCGCCATCCCCTGCGCCAGCTGCAGACGCACTTTACTGCTTCTTTTCCAATATCCGATAAAGCCTTTTACCCCGGCAATGATAATGATAATGACGCCCACAAACTCAAAGCCGTGTATGGCATAAGCGACAATCGTATCCAAAAACCCCCGGATCATTTCCATTTTCCGCCCTCCTATATCCGTTTCCCGTTAAAATTTTCATGATTCAGTGGCATTCCCAAAAAGCAGCGCGTACAGTTCTTTGCCGGTCTTTTCTTCAAAATACCGCTTCAGTTCCAAATTTTTATCCCATTTTTCCTGCGGATAACTGCCATACCGGCGCTTTACGTCCGCCATGCGGTCCTCCATCTTCATCACCCCCGACGCCCCTGCCACGCTGTCGCACAACTGGATAAGGCGGTCATAATCGTCATATGCCATATGCGCCAGCGCTGCCTCCAGTTCCGCTTCCTCCTCCCCGGTAATGTCATGCCTGCCAATGTAATCTTCCAGCGATTGTATGGGAAAAGAATGGGACAGGCAAATCCTGGCGGCTTCCCCGTATCCCAAATCGGTCATATAACGGTATCCGTCATAGATATGTCCCATATGCTTTACGCCGAACCTTCTGCCGATATCATGCAATAATCCCAATATATAAGCTTTCTCCCTGTCCATCCCCGGACAATGGGCGGCGATTTTCTCCGCACACTGCGCCGCAACCCGGCAGTGCTCCCCCCACGGCCCCGGATTACAGTTTTCCGCTTCCCGAAGCAGCCTCTGCGCCTCCTCTCTTGACGGCAGCATCTTAGATTCCTCCTTTTTCCGGCCTTTTCTTCCCCTTTCGCAGGCGTACACAGTAAGCCTATGCCCATTGTATACGCCGCCAAATAAGGTGTCAATCTTTTTCCATAAGGACACACGCAAAGAAGTAACCGTTCAGCCCCAATGGCAGCGGCTCAAGGAGGGAGGCAGGCACGCGGACCGGGCGGATGCGGCGGCGGATGTATAGGGATTTCCTGCGGCTGCATATCCG
>DERU01000077.1:892-4299 GCA_002361095.1 Lachnospiraceae bacterium UBA3332 | reverse complement strand
GTTTGCAAAACAGCGCTGCCGGCGTTTTGCAAACCGGCCGGCGGAACAGAGCCGCCCGGTTTTACAGAGGACGCCGGTTCCATGGGACCGGAATGTTTGTAGGAAAAATATACGTGGGAGAGGGTAAGGCGTTCCCATCGCCCTTCCACTGCAAGAGGGCCGTCTGTAATCCGGGACTGATAGGCAAGAAAGTCCCGGATTTTTTCCACAAAAGCGCTGTTGAACGAAAGCTTTGGAAACAGTTCCACCAGCGCGCCGCTGCGGTTTACCACCCTTTTGACGGAAGAGAGGAGAACCACCATCATGCTCACGGAGAGGGTTTGCTCTATCACCACGTTTTTGAGCAGCAGGGGAAGGTAAAGCATATATAAAAGAAAATGCGTGGGCACATAGGTTTTCATAAAGCCCAGAAACCACAGGCGGGGGCCGGACTTTTGGTTGACGGCGTTGAGCCTGTCGTTACAGGCGTCAAAATCCTTTTGCAGCAGGGGCTGCAGGGCATGGTGCTGCCGCAGTTCCTTGGCGTAATCGTGCAAATAGAAAACCCGGTGCCAGTAAGCGCGCTCCCGCCCGGCCGGCACTTTTTCCAGTTCCACCTTTTCCCAAAGACGGTAATAGGCTTTGCTGGAAAAATATTTTACCAGACAGCACAGCAGCGCGATCAGCAGTCCGGGCCGGTCGAAGGTCAACAGAAAGCCGGCCAGAAAGGCAGACTGGGCCAGATAGCGGATGAAGTTTTGGGAATCATCCACAAAGCGGTCGATGCATTGGTCCGCCTGGGTGGTGGACAGGATAAAACGATTATAAAAATCGGTATTGTCATAACAGGACAAATCCATGGTTTGTGCTTTTTGGTAGAGCAGGGAGCGCAGCTTTTGGGTCAGCACCGGCCGCATACGGCCGCAGGACCAGTTAAAATATGTGCTGTCCACAAGCTGGTGCACCACGAAAAGAAGCAAAAAGCCCACGGTGTACGCAGCGATTCGGGCAAAGGGCGCGCCGGTTTCCACCGCATGCAGGTTGTAATTAAGCCATACGGTGTGTTCCAAAAAGATGAAGACTTCAATCTCCAGACAGGCCAGGATATGGAACCCAAAAAGCCAGGGGGAGGTTTGCAGGCAGAACCGGAGTAAGTAAAGTTGGTTTTGCAGTGTCTTTTTCATGGTCAGGCTTCTCCTTTTTGCAAATGGGACAGGGCATCGTCCGGATCATGGCAGTCGACAAAGCCCGTCTGGTGATATTTTTGTGCCTGCATCCGGTAGAGGGAGGCGTATTCCGCGTTGCGCGCCATCAGTTCGGCATGGCTGCCCTGCTCGGCGATTCTTCCGTTTTTGAGCAGGATGATGTTTTCCACGTCCTGAATGGAGGAGAGCCGGTGGGAGATGAGCAGGAGCATTTTGTTTTGTCCCGCCTGTTTGATGTTTTCTAACAGGCCGTGCTCCGCGATCGGATCCAGGGCGCTGGAGGGTTCGTCGAAAATTTGAATGGGAGCGTCTTGCCCGCCGGGGGGGAGGGAACGGGCAAAGGCCCTTGCCGCAATGATTTTCTGGCACTGGCCGCCGGAAAGGACGACGCCGTCCTGTGCAAATTCTTTGGTCAGGATCGTATCAAGTCCGTTTGGCAGATTTTGTACCATATCGGCAATGCCCGCCAGTTCCAGCGCTTTCCAAACCGCAGCGTCGGTGTGGCCGTCTTTGGGCCGCCCCATCCACACGTTGTCCCGTATGCTTCTGGCAAAAATTTTTCCGTCCTGAAATGCGGTGGAGAACAGGGCGCGGTAGTCTTTGAGGCGGTACTTGCGGATGTCGGTTCCGTTGACCAGAATCATTCCCTCCGTAGGGTCATAGAAGCGCAAAAGCAGCTTAACCAGCGTGGTTTTGCCGGCCCCGTTGTAGCCTGCCAGCGCGCAGGTTTCGTTTCCGGAGAGGGTAAAGCTGATATTTTTGAGTGCCGTTTTCCCCTTTTTATAGGAAAAACTCACATTGCGAAATTCGACGGTGCGGATGCAGCGGTCCGGTGTCAGACCGTCGCCGTCTTCCGGAATGGCAGGTTTATAATGCAGGAAATCCCGTAGGTTTTGTACAAATAAACCGTTGCGAAAGCTTGCGAGCAGCGATTGCGTAAAATCGATCAGGGTGCGCACCACACAGGACATAAGGGTGGCCAGGGCGGCAAACCCGGCGAGGGACATGGATTTTGAGACCAGGGTGCGGAAAACGCCGTAGAAAAGTACGCCCTCATAAATGACGGTAAACGTAAAATAGAGGTGGCCCCAGCCCAACAGAATATTTTTGCGGGCATATTTGTCGATGGTGGAGGTGATGCCTTCCACGGCTTTATTCTGCTCTTTTTGCAGTACCCGGAAAATATGGGTCATGCGCAGTTCTTTGGCATAATCGGCAAGGTGTACCACTCGGTTTACATAATCCGCCATCCGCCGAAACACCACCGATTCTTCATGGATGCGGTAAGCCAGCCGGTTTAAGGAATTGGCAAAAACAAAATTGCCGATGATGGGGGCGGCGGCGAACAAAAGAACAAGGGCGTCCAGCTGCATCATCATGTACCAGGAGGCGGCTACGGCTGCAATGCCTGTAAGAATGGAAAAAATATTGTCGATGGTTTCGGTGAGACGTTTGTCGCCGTCCGCCATTGCCATCATATATCGGTTATAAAAATCACTGTCCTCAAAGCAGGACAGTTCCGCGTTGCATGCTTTTTCATATATGGCGCGGTAAAGCCCCTGGTAAAGCTTTACGTCTGTTGTAGGTTTTAGCAGATTTTCGTACCAGCTGTCGTAGAGCAGAATGAGAAAAAACAGGCCAACCGTGAAAAAGACAAAGGAGAGGATTTCACGGTAGCTGCTTTGGGACTCCAAAAGGGACAGTACCTCTTTGATGAAAAAACCGGAGAAATACAGGTATTCAAATTGTTTGCAGGCGAAAGAGAGCCCGGTGCAGAAAACCCGCACGGGACATAGTTTCCATGCGAATTTTAGGATATAAAAATTGTTGCTGACAGTTCGTCTGAGGGTTTGCGCTTTTTTCATTTTTGCTCCCGTCTGCCCGCTGTGGCGGGCACTCAAATCAAGGAGGTTGAAAATTTTAATTTTCAATCTTTCACCTCATTTCTGCGCTGCTTCACAAAGTCATACATGGCTTACGAGTTTGTGGCAGGCAGCGCGCAGACACAAACCCGCGGTTTTCTTCTCATTCCGGCGCGGCTTTTTGTACATACCAAGCCCGCGGCTGCCGTGTGGAGGTATTATCAGTATACACTTTTTGGCGGGGAAAAACAGATTTGTCCTTCAACGGCGGGTTTTTGTCCCTGAAATCGGAACGGCTTTGTTTGTGCTTCCCTGTTATCCGCACAAAAAAGGCCGTCCGTTTTTTCATGCCGGACGGCTT
>DERU01000077.1:0-580 GCA_002361095.1 Lachnospiraceae bacterium UBA3332 | reverse complement strand
TTTTTTCATGCCGGACGGCTTTTTGCGTTGTGAAGGCTTAGGATTTTTGAAAAATATTCTGACATCAAACGAATAGTGCGAATATGAATCCAATAATGCTGATCACCAAATAAAATATCATAATATTCTTGATAATGTTAATGTTGTCATTAATTCGGTTCAAAACAATCAGTGAAGCGGAATCAGAACTTTCAGGGCTGGAAATAGGATACTTTTCCCGGAGCATAGCTTTGATTTTATCTTTTTCTTCTCTTGTTTTTGAATCCCATTCCTCTTTGGTAACGCCCGCATAAACCATTTGGGATTGGCAATCAGAGCATGCCTGATAATCTGTTGGATTATGATGTTCTGCACTTCCCAGATTATGACATTTGGGACAAAAATAAAGATAACGGTTTTTCATGTGTCACCCCTCCATAAAGAAAATTTGATATTTGTACTGCAATTTTTGACAAAGTAATTTTAACATTTTCCGCATAATAAGTCAAAAAAATTCCATTGATTCATGGGATGGAAAGTAACCAGTTCAGCCCCCAATGGCAGCAGTTTAAGGCGGGAGGCAGGCAAGAGGATCCGCAGG
>DERU01000207.1 GCA_002361095.1 Lachnospiraceae bacterium UBA3332 | reverse complement strand
TGGTTCCGGGATTATCTTTACATTCCGCTGGGAGGCAGCCGAAAGGGAACGGCGCGTACGTACTGCAATCTTTTGGCCGTATGGCTGGCGACGGGGCTGTGGCACGGCGCAACGACGGCATTTATCGTCTGGGGTCTTTTGCATGGATTGTTTATCATGATCGAGCGGGCCGGATGGAAGCGGATTTTGGATAATATGAAAGTGCTCCGCTATATATATGTGCAGCTGGTGGTGATTGTGGGCTGGGTATTTTTCCGGGTGGGCAATTTGGCCCCGGCGTTTGCCTATCTGAAGCGGATGTTTTTGCCGTGGAAATACACGGAAAGCACATATGCCCTGCGGGAACTGATGTCCAACCGCTGCATGGCGGCGGCGGCGGCCGGGGTTTTGGGCATGGGGCTTGTACAAATGTGCATCCGGCGCTTTTTCCCGCGGATAAAACGCTTGCGGGGCAGTGTGCCGGAAATGTTGTATTGTATGCTTTTGGTGGCGGCATCTATGCTGTGTCTGATTAACGGGTCGTATAATCCCGCGATTTATTTGAATTTTTAGGCGCATATTGGGAAGATTGAAAATAAATTTTTAATCTCCTTTAGTCGGGTGCCCGCCAAAGCGGGCGGATGGGAGCAAAATTGAAAAAGAAAACTGCAGTTTTATGGTTGGTTAGTTTTGCCCTGCTTTTGCTGCTGCCCAGGGCGGTGTGGCTGGCGGCATCAGACCGGTTTACCACGCAAGCTACGGAAAACAGCGCGCAAGAGCAGCTGCCCAGGCCGGATAAGGATAACTGGAGAAAATACGGCGGATTGGTGGAAAACGCTTATAATAACAAAGTTCCATTCCGGAGCCAGCTGATTTCTTTAAACAGTCTGTTGGATTTGTATGTATTTCACGAGAAGTCCATCAATGACAAGGTGGTGGTGGGACGGGAGGATTGGCTGTTTTACAGTGCGGAGAGCGATATAGACGATTACAAAGGAACCAATCTTTTTAACGAAAACCAGCTTGAACAGATTGCGGACAACCTGCGCACGACACAGGCGTTTTTGGCGGACAGGGACATTGCGTTTTTCCTGTTTATCGCGCCAAATAAAGAGACGGTTTACGGGGATCAATATCTTCCGTCTTATTACAAAAAGGGGGAATTGACCAGGGCAGGGCAGCTGGTGGAATATCTGAGGCAAAACACGGATATCCGGGTAGTTTATCCGGTCGAGGAAATGCGTGCATATCGGGACCGGTGGTCGCTGTATTGGCATTATGACACCCATTGGAACGCGGCGGGCGGTTATATTGGGGCCCGGCAGCTGCTTGCGCAGATGGGAATTTCGGTTCCGCCGCCGGAGGAACTGACTTTTACGGAAGACGATTTTTCCGGTTATGATCTTGCCAGGATGATGAATCTGCAGGAATATTATGAGAAAAAGAAACCGAAAGACATGAATTATATTGTGACCGGATATAATGGGAATAACCTTCAGGCAATTTCCATCGACGACGCGACGGCGTTGGTTTATCACTCCGATTCGCCGGACGAAAGACGGCTGTTTGTGGTACGGGATTCTTTTGGGGGCGGCATGGCGCCTGCGCTTGTGAGCAGTTTTCGGGACAGTTATCTGGCGCATTGGAACGGTTTTTTTGAGCAGTCCATGGTAGACGAGCAGGATCCGGATGTCTTTGTATTGGAAATTGTGGAAAGAAGGCTGGATTATCTGAACCTTTTTAGGCTTTCCGAATGATGCGCCGGAAAACCAAACCGGTATGGAAGGTGATTTATGGCGGTACAGCAAAAAAAGAGTGATTCTTTTGTAAAACAGGCCGGGATTCTGGCGGCGGCGGGAATCATATGCAGGATTATCGGGCTTTTGTATAGAAGCCCCCTGACAGGGGTAATCGGGGAGACAGGTAACGGATATTATACGCCGGCATACCGGATTTACCAGATGATTCTGCTGATTTCTTCTTACAGCATTCCTGCCGCAATTTCCAAGGTGATATCCCAGAGGTTGGCGATGCGCCAGTATAAAAACGCGCAGCGTATTTTTTGGTGCGCGATCCTTTATGTGGTGGTAGTGGGAGGGGTCGGCAGCCTGGTCGCTTTTTTCGGGGCGGATGCACTTAGTCCCGGGAGATCGGCCATGGTACTCCGGACGCTGGCGCCGGTTATTTTCCTGTCCGGGCTTTTGGGTGTGCTGCGGGGATATTTTCAGGCGAATAAAACGATGCTGCAGACTTCCTTTTCCCAGATTCTGGAGCAGATTTTAAACGCGGTGGTGAGTATCGGCGCGGCTTATCTGCTGATGCAGATTTTCAAAGAGGAGGATCCCCAGACCAGGGCGGCTTGGGGCGCGGTGGGAAGCGCCATGGGAACCGGAATCGGCGTGCTGGTTGCCCTGTTGTTTATGCTTTTTGTTTATCAGATGAACCGGAAAGTGATTTATGCCCGTGTGGAGAGGGACCATTCTGCGCGGGTTCTGTCTGTAGGCTCGATTTTTAAAATTATTATTTTTATGGTGACGCCGGTTATCATGAGTACATTTGTATACAATGCAAGCGCTTTGATTAACCAGACTTTATACTTAAATATGATGCAGAAGATTCACGGACAGGATTTGGAGGCGCTGATGGTGACCAACGGCGTATATGACACGCAGGCCGTGGGTTTGTCCAATATACCGATTGCGATTGCGTCCGCGATGGCTTCGGCAATACTTCCCAGTATTTCGGGAAGCTTTGCGACAAAAAATAAGAAGGAAGTTAACCGGAAAATCAGGACCGCCATCAAAACGATTATGTTTCTTGCGATTCCGGCAGCCGTAGGGATGACGGTGTTGGCAAGGCCGCTGGTACGGCTTTTGTATCCGAACATTTCCGCCCAAAACATTGCCCTCGGCGGTTATTTGCTGGCGGCGTTGGGGGCGAGTACGGTATTCTATTCTTTGTCCACGCTGAGTAATTCTATATTGCAGGCGGTGGGAAAGCAGGGAAAACCGGTGACCAATGCAGCGGTGGCGTTGGCGGTGCAGTCGGCAGTGGCGGCGCTGCTGCTTGCGTTCACCGATTTTGGCATTTACAGCCTTCCGATTGCGGTTACGGTATACTCCCTCCTGATTTGTCTGCTCAACGGATATTGTGTCAAAAAGGCGACCGGTTATAAGCAGGAGGCGGTGAATACCTTTTTGCTTCCAATTTGGGCCTCCGTGATCATGGGCATGGCGGCGGCCGCCGTTTATTACGGGATGGTTTGGCTGCTTCCGCAAGGGTATGCGGGAAACGCGGCGGCAATTCTGGCGGCGGTGGCGCTGGGGGCGTTTGTTTATTTTGCGATGGTCATCAAATTGGGCGCCATGACCAGGAAAGAACTGTTAGCGGTTCCCAAGGGCGCCATGCTTGTAAAAATTGCCGTAAAGCTGCATTTGATGCGGAAATAGCAGGAAATTTGTAACAATATTGTAATAAAATTCTAAAAATACTGGATTTTTATGGAATTCGGGAGTACAATAACATAGATTTTAGTTGGGATTGGAGAATGGTTATGAAAAAAATCGGTTTATTCATTGCGGCAGCGTGCCTGGCTGCAGCTTTTTGTGCGTGTGGAAAACAGGAGGAGGTTCAGACGCCTGGGGCGCCGGAGACGGAGACTGCCCGGATTCCCGGCAGTACGGCGGCAGAGAGCCTTCCGGGGGAGAGTGAGAACGCGGCGCAGGAGGATCCGGTTCCTACCAGTTACCTCACAGGACTGGAGTGTACGGAGGAACAAAGGCAGCAGCGGCCGATGGCGGTGATGCTCAATAACATCAAAGCGGGTTGTCCGCAGGCCGGTATCGGACAGGCTTCCGTGATTTTCGAGGCTCCGATGGAGGGGGCGGATGTGACAAGGCTGATGCCGTTGTTTGAAAACTGGCAGGATTTGGAGACCATCGGATATGTCCGCAGCAGCCGGGACTATTTTGTGTATGAGGCGCTGGAGTTCGACGCGATTTATGCCCATTTCGGACAGGCTACTCCTTATGTGGGCGCGATGTTAAACAGTGATGCGGTGGACAATATCAGTGGCGCGACGGCAGGGATCGACAAACCGTTTTCAAAAGCTTTTTTACGCGCGGATAACCGCAAGGCTCCTCATAACGTTTATTCCAACGGAGAGAGTCTGTTGGAAGGAGCAGAGAAGTTCGGATATAGTCTGACTTATCACGACACCCATAAACCGAAATTTACGTTTGCGCCGATGGGAGAGAAGGCGGAGCACGCGGACGCGGAGGACGTCACGGTTTTGTATCCCGGCGGAAAATCCACCGGCGTGGGCAACGGCTACTCCAATGTGCAGGCGCGGTTTGAATATAATGCGGAGGACGGCAAATACTACCGTTACCAGTACGGGGACAAGCACATCGACGAAATCACGGGGGAACAGCTCGCCGTGGAGAATGTGATTTTTCAGTATTGCCATGGGGAGTTTAGGGACGATAAGAAATATATGGCGTTTAACATGCACGGCGGCTGGGAGGACGGCGCCGCGCAGAGCGGCAATTATAAGGCGCAGGTGTTCACCGGCGGCAAGATGGTGGAAGGTACCTGGTCGAGATATGCGGATACGGATCCGGCGTACTATTTGGATAAGGACGGCAATCCGATTGCGCTCAACCGCGGCAAGACCTGGATTTGCCTGATTTGGGGGGAACGTGGGGACGACGTGGTATTGGAAAAACAATAACCGTTTGATTTCGGCGGGGCGGCTATAAAATAAGGAGTACTGATAATGAAGAAGGTTTGGAACAGCTTCCGGCTGGCATTTGCCATGTATTCGATTTTTCCTGCGCGTCAGGTGAGACGGACCCGGGAAAATATGAAATATATCCTGATCTTTGTTCCGCTGGTAGGCGCAATCATCGGCTTTTTGCTCCGGGAATGGATGGTGATTTCGCCCTATCTGGTGAATAATGACCTATTGGGGGCCGTCATCTGTGTGATGCTTCCGATCTTCTTATCCGGCGCGGCGTTTTTGGACGGTTTTTTCAGGACGGTAGACGCGTTGTGCTCCAATGAGACAAGGGAAGGAAAACTGGAGATTCTGCGGGATTCCCACAGCGGATATTTTGCCATTATTGTCTGTGTGAGTTATTTTTTCTTGAGCGTAGGGCTTTGGAGTGAAATGCCGCTGGACAGCTGGCCGGTTCTGGCCTATGGTTTTGTCCTTTCCCGGTCCCTCTTCGGACTTTCCATCGTACTGTTTCCCCATACCCAAAAAAGCAAATGCTCCCTGTACGTGGCCAAAGGCAGGGAGAAATTTGTCGTGGCAGGCTTTATGGTGCTGTATGTGGGCTTCTGCCTGTTGGGCATGCTGATGCTCAATCCGATCGTGGCGGCTCAGTGCCTGACCGGTGTCGTCTTGGCTTTCCTGTTTTATTGTTACGTGGCCTTTCATCATTTCGGCGGTATCACGGAGGACATCGCCTGCTTTTTCGTCCATGTCTGCGAGATCATGATGCCGCTGGTGGTATTGGTAACCAACATTATCAGCAGCCTGGACATTGCAAGCATAAAAATGTAGCGGAATTTGCCAATATCCATCCGGTTAGGAGATAGGCTGGACCGTTAAGGATGGAGGGCATGCTGTTCTTTGGCGTAGACGGCGGCGCCCAGCATACCGGCGGCATCGCCCAGCACGGCGGTGACGATGGTACAGGCGCCGTAAGGAATGCGCAGTGCGTGGCTGTCCAGGATGTCCCTGGTGTATTGCAAAAGCCGGTCGCCCATATTGGACATGCCGCCCCCCACGATAATAATTTCCGGGTTGTAAAGGCTGAAAACGGCGCACAGGCCGTACCCCAGAAGTTCCCCGGTTTCCTGCATGGTTTCCGTGACCACGGGGTCGCCTTCGTCGTAGGCGGAGGAAAGCATATCGGCGGTGACACTGTCCAAGTCGTCGTGTACCCAGTCGCAGATGATGCTGTTTTTGCCGGATTCGACTTTTTCGCGGAAGGTGCGCAGCATACCGAGGGCGGATACATAGCGTCCCAGACAGCCGCTGCTGCCGCAGCGGCAGGGACGTCCGTTGCGGTACATGTTGATATGTCCGATTTCCCCGGCAGAACCGGTGGCTCCGTAAAGCACCCGCCCGTCCATGACGACGGCGCCGCCCAGCCCGGTTCCCAGTGTGAGCATCAATACATTCCTGCGGTTTTTCCCCGCGCCGAATTTCCATTCCCCATAGAGATTTACCCGGGCGTCATTGTCGATATAGGTGGGAATCCCCAAGTGGTTTTCCATCCATGCGACGATGGGGACTTCCTCCCATTTCGGGAAATTGGGGGAAAAACGGGAAATGCCGTTTTGGATGTCCAGGATGCCGGGGACGCCCATGCCCATGCAGCGGATATCTTCTGCGGTCAGGGAAAGTTCCCCCAGCAAGTCCGTGAGGGCATTGTAAATACGGACCAGAACATGCTCCGAGCCGTAATTGACCTCGGTGGGGGAACGCTTTTCCCCGACTTTCCGGAAGGTTTCGTTAAAAACGGATATTTTGATATTGGTGCCGCCCAAATCGACACCGATATAATGGTCTTTCATGCGGTTCTCCTTTTTCAAACACGATCTAGGCCATCTGCGGCCGGGCGGAAAGGGGATGTTCATAACGGTCTATCGGCGCAAGCAGTTCCTTGAATTTTCCGGCATAAATCAGGCGCAGCAGACGGTCCAGCGTCAAAAGTGCGTCGCACAGCAGACTTAGGGAGAGCGTTCCCTGATGCATCGCCGTCACCAGTTCGTCCACGTCTACCACTTTGACAAAACCGTCGGGATAGACGATGACATCCGCAAGCAGATCCGTGACTGTCAAAATGTTGGCGTTTTTATCATAAGAGGGGGAAATGATATCGCAGTAGTAATACAGGAGGGTGTTATCGGAGCGGTAAAATTTGCTGATCTTGTAACCCTCCTCCAGATAGTAGCAGGAGTAGCCGTGATCCATGTCTTTCTTGGGGCGAATGGTTTTCCAGGATGTGACAAGCACGTCTCTGTCACAGTGTAGGATGATATCGTTGGGGAGAGGAAGGCATTCCTCCGGAATCAAACGTCTGCGGTACAGGGTAAGTCCTGAAAGGTTCGTTATAAGATTTTCCATGGCGGCTCCTTTGTAGGAAATAGGGTTGGATGTATTTTACAAATGACTTAACCAAATTTTACCGCAGCCTCGTGTGGAAGTCAACGTTTAGTTCGGTTTTGGGGACGGATGCGTAACAGTTTGGCCCCAATGGCAGCAGCCTAAGGCGGGAGGCAGGCAAGAGGATCCGAGGGCATGGGCAGCCTCCGAATGGCGGGAACAGGAGCGCACGGCCGTTTCAGGATTGCGGGATCCCGGACGGGAA
>DERU01000081.1:8521-10724 GCA_002361095.1 Lachnospiraceae bacterium UBA3332 | reverse complement strand
GGATTTGGGGAATTTCTCCGCTTTGGATATGCAGCCTCCGGAAAAGGTCCGTCCGCGTCTCCCCCGCCTCCGCTCCCCGGTTCGGCCCAAGCCCCCCGTGAAAAGTACCCCCGGACTGCCCGCCGTAAATCTTTTGTTGTAAATATTTTCCGGACATGGTAAACTTTTTGTGAAAACGGAGACGAAAGGCATGCTTTTCGGAAAGGCCGTTTGGAATGGCGCAAAAAGAACAAGGAGGGAAGAGTTTGGAAGTAAACTTCCAGACTCTTTATCGGCGGCAGTATCGCAAGCATAGCTTGCGATATGCAGGAGGGAGTAGGTATGAAATTCAAGGACATGCCCTATGAACGGGTGGATTATGAAAAAACGGAGGCAGCATTCAAAGAATTGACCGACAGGGTTAAAAGTGCTGCGGACGCGGAAGAACTCTGGAACGTACATCAGGAATTTTACCGTGTGTATATGGATGTGGCGGATATGCTGACCATTGCGCATATCCGTTATGACGGGGATACCACGGATGCTTTTTACGGCGGGGAGCATGAGGCGTATGACGAGATGCGTCCCAAGCTTGCCAATTTGGAGAACCAATACCGCCGCGCCCTGTACGAATCCCCGTTCCGTAAAGAAATGGAGGAAAAGATCGGCAAGGTTGCCTTTGTGTCCATGGAAAACGAATTAAAGAGCATGAACGAGAGTATCATCGGCCTGATGCAGGAGGAGAACGCCCTGCGCACCCGGTATAACAAACTTATTGCCACCGCGCAGATTCCTTTTGACGGGCAGATACTGAATCTGTCGCTGATGCGTCCTTACCTGACATCTTCCGACAGGGCGGTGCGCCGGGAGGCGTGGAAGGCTTTTTCCGCTTATTTTGTTTCGGTGGAGGGAGAACTTGACGAGATTTATGACAAGCTGGTAAAGAACCGTACCGCGCAGGCGAAAGCCATGGGTTTTGACAACTATGTGGATTTGGGATACTGCCGTATGAACCGCAACAGCTACGGCAAAAAGGAGGTGGAAAACTTCCGCAGACAGGTGAAGGAAGTGTTTGTGCCCTTTGCGGAAAAGGTGCATGAGAGAAGAAGACAGCGTCTTGGGCTGGACAAGCTTTCTTATATCGATAACGAGGTGTATTTCTTAAACGGCAATCCGGCGCCGACGGGATCCCCGGAAGAGATTTTAAAGACCGGACAGCATATGTACAGTGAATTGTCGGCCGAGACGAAGGAATTTTTTGATTTTATGATGGAGAACGAACTGCTGGATGTATTTGGGCGCAAGACCAAGAAGCAGGGCGGTTATATGACTTTCATCCATAAATACGGTGCGCCTTTTATTTTCGCCAATTTCAACGGCACTTCCGGGGATGTGGATGTGGTGACCCACGAGTGCGGGCACGCGTTTCAGGGGTTCGTTTCGGGAAAAGATCCGGTGCTGGAGCATAACGACATTACGATGGAGACGGCGGAAATCCACTCCATGTCCATGGAATTTTTCACGGATCCCTGGATGAAGGATTTCTTTGGCGGCCGCAGCGGGGAGTTTTTGACGATGCAGCTGGAGGACGCCATCCGTTTTGTGCCTTACGGAACCATGGTGGACGAATTCCAGCATATCGTGTATGAAAATCCGGATATGCCCCCGGCGGAGCGCAAGCGGACATGGCGTGACCTGGAGCGGGTTTATATGCCCCATTTGGATTATGAGGACGATCCGTTTTTCTCCAAGGGCGGCTATTGGCAGCGGCAGCAGCACATTTACAACAGCCCTTTCTATTATATTGATTACGTGCTGGCACAGACCTGTGCGTTCCAGTATAAGGTATGGATGGATGAAAATTATCAGGAGGCGTGGGAGAGCTATTTAAGGCTTTGCAAGCTGTCGGCGAAAGACTTTTACGGGAATATGTTGCGCAGCGTCGGTTTGAAGGTACCGTTTGAGGACGGTTATTTTGAGGAGATTGTGGGCAAGCTGTCCCAAAAGCTGGACACGTTATAAAAAAGCGTGTGCAGGGCGCGGTACCGGACAAAGTAAAGTCTGGCTGAATTATACAAAAAGAGGCGATATGGCATATGCTATATCGTCTTTTTTTTGCGCCTGCATAGAAAAAAAGGATAAACTGTTATTTTTTATGTGCAGAAATGATAAAAAGAATGTCGGATTTTAAAGGAATTTTACAAAAAGGATTGCTGGGAATAAT
>DERU01000081.1:5975-8240 GCA_002361095.1 Lachnospiraceae bacterium UBA3332 | reverse complement strand
AAAAGGATTGCTGGGAATAATTATGTGTTTACTTTATTTATAAAAAGTGATAAAATTTTAAAGTGTTTAGTATGTATGCCACATACGGACATAATGGCGCGCCAGACAGCCATGGCGCGGCAAATCTTGAAAGGAGGAGATTATTATGAAAATGAAAAAGGTTTTGTCGGCATTGCTCACGGTAGCGATGGTGGCAACCCTGACTGCATGCGGCGATCAGGAATCGGTGACCAATAACGAGTCCGTCGCTCCCGCAGAGAGCCTGGCGGATGATGCAGCCACTCCCGATGAGGAGAGCGCTCCCGCAGAGGCAGAAACGGAGACAGGGGCGCAGGATACGGCGCAGAAGCCTACGGAGCCTACCGGACAGCTGATCATCGGCTCCACAACGGACTTGGATGAGGAATTTTATGATACATCCTATGATAACAATTCTTTCAATTACCACATGTACGGTCTGCTTCACGGATATTCCACCGTTGTGTATACCAAGGAAGGCATGTTTGAGATTGACAAGACTGTTGTCAAAAACTATGAGACGACGGAGAACGAGGACGGCACCAAGACCTATACGGTGACCATCAACGACGGTCTGGTTTGGTCCGACGGTACCCCGATCACCGCGAAGGATTATGTGTTTGAGATTCTGCTGGAGTCCAGCCCGGAGATGATGGGTGTGGATGCGTATCCGGCCAACGGTTATACCACGGTGGTGGGCTGGGACGAGTTTAACGCCGGGGAGACCAAGAATTTCAAGGGAATTCGTCTGGTGGATGACATGACCTATTCCATCACCATCAAGGCGGAGAAACTGCCTTACCATTACGACATTACTTATGCGAGTGCGATGCCCAGACCATTGGCCGTGATCGCGCCCGACTGTGACGTGGAGGACAGTGAGGACGGTGCGGCCATCACCGGCGAGTTCACCACGGAACTGCTGATGAAGACCATCAACGATCCCGATACCGGATACCGGTACAATCCGCAGGTGACCTGCGGCGCATACCTGTTCAAGGGGTATGACACCGCCAGCCGTCAGGGTACATTGGAAGTCAATCCGCTTTATGCGGGCGACTACCGCGGCATCAAACCCATGATCAAGACCCTGATCTTAAAGACGGTTGAGAACGCAACCCAGATGGCAGAACTGGAAGCCGGCACGGTTGATGTGCTGATGGATATTTCCGGCGGCGAGAGCATTGAAGCAGGTCTGGATCTGGTGGACGAGGGCAAGGCACAGAAGAGCACTCATTTCCGTAACGGTTACGGCATGATTACCTTCGATTGCTCCCAGTTCCCGACAGATTCCGTGAACGTGCGTCAGGCGATTGCGCTTTGCCTGGATCGTAACGAGTTTGCAAGACAGTATTCCGGCGGTTACGCGACCATCGTGCATGCTGCTTACGGTATGGCACAATGGGAGTACCAGAATTCCAGGGATTGGATTGATGAGACGCTGGATACTTATGAGAGAGATTTGGACCGCGCCACACAGCTTTTGGTTGACGACGGTTGGACGCTCAACAAGGACGGCGGCGAGTACAAAGAAGGCGACGGCGTTCGTTATAAGGATGTGGACGGCGAGTTGAAGTCCCTGACCATCGAATGGTGTAACACCGAAGGAAACCCGGTTTCCGAACTGCTTTCCACCATGCTGCCTGAGTCCATGGAGACGATCGGTATGGAACTTCTGTCCACCACGACGGATTTCCCGACCCTGACCACGGCGAGAAGCCACCAGGGTGAGAAGATCTACAATATGTACAACATGGCAACCGGTTTTGCAACCGCATATTCTCCTTGGTATTACTACAGTTCCGATCCGATGTGGATGACGGCCGGTTATAACTCCAACTGGATTGCGGATGAGGAGCTGGAGTCCACCACTGCAAAGATGAAGAACCTTCCTTACGAGGCGCAGGACGAATGGCTGGAAGCATGGAGGGCGTTCATCAAAGCTTGGAATGAGAAGCTTCCCGATGTTCCGCTGTATTCTGACGAATATCATGACTTCTTCAGCAATAAGCTGCATGACTGGGATACGACTGCTACCTGGACTTGGGATAGTGCGGTTCTGGAGGCATGGGTATCTGAATAAGAACGATCCGGTTACAGTCTTGTTGGCTGTCTGAATCGTTACGAAACGACATAGAACAGGGAGTGCCAAAGGCGGCTGATTTCCTTATGGCACTCCCTGTTTTTATCCAAACGTTCTTGGACGTTTGGAACTCATGCGCCGATGTATAGGAAACGACTTTGGTC
>DERU01000081.1:2313-5776 GCA_002361095.1 Lachnospiraceae bacterium UBA3332 | reverse complement strand
AATATTTTTGTCGTTTGCTATAGGCTGCAGGGTGCTGTACGGTTGTGCGGCAGCGCGCAGCTTTGCGTCAGGAGGATACCGGCGCAGCGTTATGGAAGTTACGTGCGGCTGCCGGCAGGGGAAAAGAAAGCAGGAGGTTTCTGGGCTTATGGGCAAGGGTCGGTATTTAGTAAAAAGATTGATTTATATCGTTTTTGTATTTTTCATCATTTCCATCCTCATGTTTTGTATTTATAAGGCAACGCCCGGCGATCCGGTCAGGATGATGATCGGTGATACCGGAAACATTGAGCCGGAGCGTTATCAGACAATGTATGATCAGTATGCGGAACTGTTGGGGGTCAATAAACCGTTATATGTGCAGTACGGGGTGTGGATCTCGAACATGCTCCGGGGCAATTTTGGTTACTCCACACAGTATAAGAGGCAGGTTATTTATGTGATCGGTACGCCGATGCTCAACACGCTGAAGCTGAATATTTTTTCCATGCTGGTGGTGTTTATGATTTCCGTGCCGCTGGGGATTGCCACTGCGGTGAAGAAAAATTCCGTCTTTGATAAGGCGGTACAGGTACTTACAATTGTCGGATATAGTATACCGAGTTTTGTCATTGCCTTGTTGGCGATCTTTGTGTTCGCCATCAAGCTGAAATGGTTCCCGGTAGGCGGTGTCAGAACCGCAGGTCTGGAGGCGGAAGGATTGGCTGATGCGCTGGACGTAGGGAGGCATATGGTATTGCCGGTATTGGTAATGTCTGTCGGCGGTCTGGGTTCCATCACCAGATACGTGAGGGCTTCCATGATTGACGCCCTTCGGATGGACTATATAAAAACGGCCCGGGCAAAGGGCCTGAAGGAAAAAGTGGTCATTTATGTGCATGCCTTCCGTAATGCGCTGATTCCGATCGTGACGGTGACGACCTGGTGGATCATCGGGCTCTTTGGCGGTTCCGTGGTGATCGAATCCCTGTTTTCCTGGAGGGGACTTGGCTCCATGCTGCTGGACGGGCTGATGCAGAGGGATTTTTCCATTGTGCTCGCTATGCAGATGTTCTACGTGGTGCTTTCACTGGCCGGCAATGTGATTATGGATATTGCCTATACGATTGTTGACCCGAGGGTCAGACTGGACAGCTAGGAGGGTAGGGAGAATGGCTGAGAACAAGAAGAAAAAAAGAAGAAAAGGTACCATGGCGTCCGCAACGGAGCGGATGCTTGTGGGGCAGAACATAAATATAGAGGAAGAGGAAGAACTGGTCACTCCCATGCAGCAGGTCGTCCGCAATTTTGTGGAGAATAAGGTCGCCATGACGGGAATGTTCTGCTTTCTGGTGATTTTGCTGTGCTGCATCATCCTTCCCTTTTTCTTTCCCATCGACCGGTATTATCAGGATGTGACGCAGGCCAATGTGGCGCCGGGGTTTGGCCTGATGACGCCGCCGAAGGCGCTGCAGGGCAACGCCATGGATATTTCTGCGGGCAGCACATATTCGGTGGGACTTGACAGGAACGGCAATGTGTATGAGTGGGGAACTTTTCCCAACGCAAAATTAAAGAAACTTCCTCCTGCCAGCGAGATGGGCAAGCTGGTGCAGATCTCCGCAGGACTGGATCATGTTTTGGCGCTGAACGAGGAGGGAACCGTATTCACCTGGGGCAACGACCGGATGGGTTTGGAGTCCATTCCCATGGATTTGCGCATGGGCGATAAAGTTACCAAGATCTATGCCGGTTATCAGGTGTCCTTTGCCCTGACGGACCGGGGACGGCTTTACAATTGGGGCAACGAATATTTGGTGGATGTGCGTATTCCAAAAGAAGTACAGGGCAATATCGCGGATTTTGAGGCAAACACCAATATTGTCATGGTACGTACCACTGACGGGAGGCTGGTACCGTTAACCCAGAAGGCTTCCGCTTATACGCAGATTCCGGAGGAAATCCAGGGACATGTGGTGGATTTTGCCCTTTCTGACGAAAGTGTGGCGGCGATTACGGACGACGGGCAGCTTCACGTGTGGGGCAACAACGTGAAAGGAACCATGAATGTGCCGGAAGAACTGGAAGGAACGCCGGTGCGCGTGGAAGGCGGCCGCTATCATTTTGTCGCGCTGATGGAGGACGGCAGCCTGCGGGCGTGGGGGGATTCCACGTTCCAGCAGAATCATGCGCCTTCCATTTCCGAAAAGGTGGTGGATCTGTCTGCCGGTTACTATGGCAGTTATGCCATTGGGGAGAGCGGCAAAGTGTACAGCTGGGGTTTGAAGGGCTATCTGATGGGTACGGATGCTTTTGGACGCGATGTGTTCCGCAGGCTGCTCAAAGGCGGACGCATGACTCTGACAGTGGGCGCCATCGCGGTGGTCATATCTACCATCATCGGTGTGATTGTAGGCGGCGTATCCGGTTATAAGGGCGGCAGGATTGATAATCTGATGATGCGTTTTACGGAGATTGTATCCTCCATCCCGTTTTTACCGTTTGCCATTATTTTGTCCGCCATCGTCGGAAACCGTGTGACGGAGACCCAGAGGATTATGATGATCATGGTCATATTGGGACTTTTGTCCTGGCCGGGGATCGCAAGGCTTGTCAGGGGCAGCGTCCTGGCAGAGCGGGAGCAGGAATTTGTCACGGCGGCAAAATCTTTGGGGGTTAAGGAACTGGGGATTATTTTCAGGCATATCATCCCCAATGTACTTACGGTTATCGTCGTAAATGCGACTTTGGATTTTGCGACCTGTATGCTGACGGAATCTTCCCTGTCCTTTATCGGATTTGGTGTGGCGGAACCCAACGCCACTTGGGGAAATATGTTAAACAGCGCGAAGGATTCAAAAGTAATCGAAGATTTCTGGTGGCGCTGGGTATTTCCTTCCATCAGCCTTGCTATCTGCACCATCAGCATCAACTGTGTCGGGGACGGACTGCAGGATGCCATTGATCCCAAATCCAAGGAAAGGTAGGCGGCGGTATGAGTTTATTGGAAATCAGGAATTTGCATACATTTTTTGAGACAAAAAAGGGAACGGTCAAGGCCGTAAACGATGTCACCTATTCGCTGGATGAGGGCAAGACGCTGGGAATTGTGGGCGAGTCGGGAAGCGGCAAGAGCGTTTCCGCCATGAGCATTATCCGCCTGCTGGACGGAAACGGCAGGATTGAAAGCGGGGAGATTTATTTTAACGGCAGGAACGTGAAGGAATGCTCGATGCAGGAGATGCACCAGATTCGGGGAAACGAGATTTCCGTTATCTTTCAGGAGCCGATGACTTCCCTGAATCCCGTCTTTACCGTGGAAAAGCAGATCAGCGAAGTGTTTCGGATTCACCAGGGGATGAACAAAAAGGAAGCCCGCGCAAAAGTGGTGGAAATGCTTGCGCAGGTGAAGATACCCAATCCCGAGCGGGTGGCGAAGCAGTATCCTTTCCAGCTTTCCGGCGGTATGCGCCAGCGTGTGATG
>DERU01000081.1:0-2053 GCA_002361095.1 Lachnospiraceae bacterium UBA3332 | reverse complement strand
ATGAAGCAGTATCCCCATGAGTTTTCAGGCGGTATGCGCCAGCGTGTGATGATCGCTATGGCGCTGGCCTGCAAGCCCAAACTTTTGATTGCGGATGAACCTACCACCGCGCTGGATGTGACCATACAGGCGCAGATCTTAAAGCTGATGAATGAGTTAAAGAACGAACTGGGGACTTCCATTTTGTTTATCACCCACGACCTTGGGGTAATCAGCGAGATGGCGGATCATGTGGCGGTCATGTATTGTGGGCAGATTGTGGAATATGCGGATGCGCGGACGACTTTCACGGACGGAAAATATTCCCATCCGTATACGGAGGGGCTGATGATTTCCGTTCCCCGGCTGGATACGGACCGCAATAAGAAACTGGAGCCGATTCCGGGGGCAGTTCCCAATCCGCTGCATTTGCCAAAAGGCTGTAAATTCGCGCCCCGCTGTAAATATTGTCAGGAGCGGTGCATGCAGGAAGAACCGGAACTTTTGGAGGTGGAAGAGGGACACCAGGTGAGATGCTTTTATGCGGATAAGGCGGTGAGAAATGGCAATGCAAAATAAAGACAAAAAGGTATTGCTGCATGTGGAGGACGTGAAGCAGTATTTTCCGGTAAAAAAGACAAAACTGCGTGAAAAGCAGAGGTACGTTAAGGCGAACGACGGAATCACCCTGGATATTTACGAAGGGGAGACTTTCGGCCTGGTGGGGGAATCCGGATGCGGTAAGTCCACCTTTGGGCGGACGATTTTGCAGCTGTATCCCCAGACGCAAGGTACCATTGAATATCTTACCGCAGACGGGGAAATGGTGAATCTGAAGGAACTTCCGCCGGAACGGATGCGCGCCCTGCGCAAGGAACTGCAGCTGATTTTCCAGGATCCCTATTCCTCCTTAAATCCCCGGATGACGTTGGGACAGATCATCGGGGAAGGTTTGACTTCCCACGGGATTTACAAAAAGGGTGATCCTGCCATGCGGGATTTCATTATGCAGGTCATGGAAGAGTGTGGTCTGTCCGGTTACTTTTTCAGCCGGTATCCCCATCAGTTTTCGGGTGGCCAGAGGCAGCGTATCGGTATTGCCAGAAGCCTTGCGCTGCGTCCCCGCTTTGTAGTGTGCGACGAAGCGGTGTCTGCGCTGGATGTTTCCATTCAGTCCCAGATTTTGAATTTGCTGCAGGAACTGAAGGAAAAATCGAATCTGACTTACCTGTTTATTACCCATGACTTAAGCGTGGTAAAATATATCAGCGACCGTATCGGGGTTATGTATCTGGGCAATATGGTGGAACTGGCGGAGACAGAGGAAATGTTTGCCCACACGATGCATCCTTACACCGAAGCGCTTCTGTCTGCGATTCCTACTACGGATATCGACAATAAGAAGGAACGGATTCTGCTGGAGGGGGATATCCCCAGCCCCGTGAATCCGCCCAGCGGCTGTAAGTTCCACACCAGATGCCGTTATTGCCAGGAAAAATGTAAGCAGGAGGAACCTGTCTTTGAGGATAAGGGCAACGGGCACTATGTAGCCTGCCATTTCCCTTTGGACAATGTAAATGCGTAATCGTTATAGAATGTTGCGGCTATACGCTGCGGTTTGCGGGAACGGTCCGGACAGGACGGTTCCCGCAAATAGGTTACGCAGCGCAAAACGGTTTTTCGGATATGCAGGGAGGTTAAAAAGTGTTTTTTCGTAAAAAAGTGGACCGGGTGATCCGTCCGGATAAAGCGGAGGAAGAGTTTGAAGAGCGTATGGAGGGGGTGGAACTGGAGAAGAACGACCGCCTTGCCATGATTCTGGCGGCTTTCCTTGTATTCGTCCCGGCCGTCCTTCTCGTGGTCGGAGGTTTTGCGCTTGCCATCTGGTTTTTCTTCGGACGGTTTTTGTAACTTTTCGGCCTGCAAAGAACGCCCGTGTAACAGTTTGCCCCCCAATGGCAGTAGCTTAAGGCGGAAGGCAGGCACGCGGATCGGAAAAGCGGCGGCAGGGGATCCGCAGGCATGGGCAGCCTCCGAATGGCGGACACAGGAGCGCACGGTCGTTTCAGGATGC
>DERU01000048.1 GCA_002361095.1 Lachnospiraceae bacterium UBA3332 | reverse complement strand
TAAATACATTGTCCACGCAGGCGTTCACCTTGCTTCCGGGGTCGTCAGGAAGCAGCGGGTTCATAATGCGCTGGTCTAAGGCTAACTTGCGCCCGTCCGACGTTATCTTCAACATGTTGTCGATCCGTGGGTCTATTTTCTCCTTCCGTATTTTTTCCGCCCGCTCCGCAAGGGACTGTACCATCGCTTTCTGCGCCTGGCTGGGTTCCGTCTGTATCGTGATATACTCCGCTTCCGGCACCGGCAGCTTTAACATATCCGCCGTCTGGATGTCTGCCGCCTCTTTCCAGCGGTTAATCAGTTCCGGCAGGTTATAGAAACGGGCAAACCGGGTCTTTAAGCGGAAGCCCGTCCCCTCCGGCTTTAATTCCACCGCCGTCACCTGCTCCCCGAAGGTCGCCGCCCAGTTGTCAAAGTGTTTCAGGCTCCGCACCTTCCCCGTGCTGTCCCGGTATCCTTCCTCCAGCATACTGTACTGGAGATAGCGCATCATGGTATAAAGTTCTACCATTGAGTTGCTTACCGGGGTGCCGGTGGCGAAGACCACGCCGCGCCCGCCGGTGATTTCATCCATATAGCGGCACTTTGCAAACATATCGCTGGACTTCTGCGCGTCCGTCTGGCTGATGCCCGCAACATTACGCATTTTCGTATGCATGTAAAGGTTTTTAAAGCTGTGCGCCTCGTCCACGAAAAGACGGTCAACGCCCAGCTCCTCAAAGGTAACGGTATCATCCTTTTTCTTGTCATACAGTTTCTTAATCTTAGCTTCCAGGTTCTTTTTGGTTTTTTCCATCTGCTTGACCGTAAATTTTTCTTCCCTGTTTGCCTTCGCTTCCGCAATGGCCTCCACGATCTCGTCAATCTGCCCCTGTATGATGGCCGCCTGCCGTTCCGGTGAAATAGGGATTTTCTCAAACTGCGAGTGGCCGATGATAACCGCGTCATAATCGCCGGTGGCAATCCGCGCGCAGAACTTCTTGCGGTTCTTCGGCTCAAAATCCTTTTTGGTGGCCACAAGCACCTTCGCGCCGGGGTAAAGGGTTAAAAAATCGCCGCCCCACTGTTCCGTCAGGTGGTTCGGCACAACTATGATGGATTTTTTGCACAGTCCAAGCCTCTTGCTCTCCATCGCTGCCGCTATCATCTCATAAGTCTTTCCCGCGCCTACCACATGGGCGAGCAGGGAATTACCGCCGTACAGGATACGCGCGACCGCGTTCCTCTGGTGCGGCTCCAGCTTTATCTCCGGGTTCATCCCAATAAAATTGATATGCTTCCCGTCATATTCACGGGGACGGGTGGAATTGAACAGCTTATTGTAAATGCCGCACAAATCCGCGCGCCTGTCCGGGTCTTTGAAAATCCAGTCATGGAAAGCCTCTTTCATGGCATCCTGCTTCTGCTGCGCGATGGCCGTCTCTTTCTCATTCAGGACGCGGGTTTCGTTCCCGTTGGCGTTCGTTTCCGTATCGAAAATCTGGACGCTTCTCTGATTTAAGCTGGCCTGAAAAATTTCATAGGCATTGATCCGCTTTGTGCCGTAGGTCGTATGGACGCGGGTATTTGTAATGCTGTCCTCCGATTTTCCCTTTATCCTCCATTCGCCTGTTACATCCGAATACAGTATATCTATTTTCCCATTCTGAAGCTGCCCCGGTGTCTGGAGCAGTTCAAACAGGAACTGTTTATAGTATTTTGTATCTATCCAGGGCGCGCCGATGCGGACACTGATCTCCGGCGCAGTCAGGTCTTTCGGCTGCACCGCAGTAAGCGCCTCCACGTTGGCGGTAAATTCTGGGTATTCCTCCGCCGCTTTTTTTGCCCTTTCCAGTTTTTTCCGCACGTTGCCGGAAAGGTATTCATCCGCAGTCTGCCAGCCCTTATGCCAGTCTGTATTTTCCTCCGAAATGACAGCCGGGCCGCTGTCCGGGTCTTTGAAGATAATGCCCTTTAAGTCTGAAATGATCTGCGGTATTTTATCGCTTCCGCCCATCAGGGATGCCATGAATCCCAAATCTACACAGGCCCTCTCCCCGATGGAAACGCCCAGCGCTTCCACCGCCGTATCCACGCTTGTAACACTCTGGCGGTGTTTAATTGTCCGCTTTGTGAACATATCGGCCTTGCGCTTTAAATTCCCTTCCTCGTCTAATACCTCCAGGGAACATAACAGCGGGTAAGAGGAATCCTGTCGGAAAGCAAGGCGGTTCCCGGCGCTGTTAAGAAGGCCGTATTTCTTCTGAAAATTGTCATAGAGTGTGTTGAGCCGCTCCTGTTCCTTCCCGATCTGTTCATCGTCCGCACCGTTAAGCTGTAAATCTATGAGCTGCCTTGCGCTGTCCCGGATCGCAATCATGCCCTGGATGCGGGCGGCAGGCATTTTCCCAACTTCCATGCGCTTCATGCGCGAGTTTTCCCGGAAATAGAGTTTCCCGTCCTTTTCGGCAAAACTGAAATTGCGTACCTGCGGGTCTGCCGGTATGGTTTCCTCTTTTTCTTTTCCTTCCTGCTCCGGCGCGTCCATGTGCAGGAGTTCTTGATCCGGTGCCCCGATATGCGTTACCGCCTCTGCAAGCTGCTCTTTCAGGTCGGCCCCTTCAAGCGGTATACATGCCGTTTCCGTGGCATTTCCGTACATGTTCTCCCAGAAAGCCATCCTGCCCAGCACCATCTCCGGATGCTGCAGATAATAATTGTTTAAGGGTACGCCGTCCTCTGTCTGTCCTACGTTCACCCAATCCGGCAGCTTTTCCGGCGCGCTGCCCCGTTTCTGGAAAAACAGGATATCCGCCGTCACCTCCGTGCCCGCATTGGCTTTAAATGCGTTGTTCGGCAGGCGCACTGCCCCCAAAAGGTCGGCTTTCTGTGCCAGCGCCTCCCGCACCCTGCTGTTCGCCTTATCCATTGTCCCCTTTGAGGTAATAAAGGCCACAACGCCGCCAGGACGCACTTTGTCCAGTGTTTTTGTGAGGAAATAATCGTGTATCAAAAGATTCTGCTTATCATACTGCCTGTCATGCACCTTGTATTCCCCGAAAGGCACATTCCCCACCGCAAGGTCAAAAAAGTCGTTGGGATGGTCGGTGGTTTCAAACCCGCCCACGGTAATATCCGCTTTCTGGTAAAGCTGCTTTGCGATGCGCCCGGTCAGGGAATCCAGTTCTACGCCGTAAAGGTTCGATTTTTCAAATTCTTCCGGCACAAGCCCGAAAAAGTTCCCGATGCCGCAGGACGGCTCCAGGATATTCCCCGGCGTAAAGCCCATGCGTTTTACCGCTTCGTACATTGCCTTAATCACAACAGGACTTGTATAGTAGGCATTTAAGACTGTGCTGCGCGCCGATTCGTATTCTTCCGGGGTCAGCAGTTCCTTTAGTTCTCCGTATTCCTTCCCCCATTTTTCGTTGTCCGCGTCAAATGCCTGGTAAAGCCCGCCCCACCCTACATATTTTGATAAAACCTCCTGTTCCTGCGGTGTGGCAAGGCGTTTTTCCGCTTCAATCTGTTTTAAAGTCCGGATTGCAGCGATGTTATTCTGGTATTTTGTTTTCTGCCCGCCCTCTCCCAGCGAATCGTCCGTGATGCGGAAATTGCTGCGGTCAGGGCCGGTATGGAGTTTCTCCACAACAATCTCATAAGGAAGCCCCTTGCTGTAAACT
>DERU01000145.1:12321-15614 GCA_002361095.1 Lachnospiraceae bacterium UBA3332 | reverse complement strand
CCTGCGCGTTTACCGCGCAGGCCGCAGGGACTGGTAAAAAGGGAAAAATGCGATTCGTTGGTTTCCAAGGGATGTGCATGGCTATGGATACCCCTCAAAAACAAAGTGAAAAGATTTCGTCAGATAGACATCAAAATTTGATTTACTGAATATGCTTTATTTACGTTCCACATACCCTTCCTTCTCCAATTGATCCGTAATTTCCAGGTAATCCTGTTGTATTTCGATAGCCTGTTCAACACTTTTTGCAAAATAGCGGATCAGAATTTCCAATATCTCCCTGCCGCTCTTTCCTTGTATAATTGCCTCGACAATCAGCGCTCCGGTCATATTCAAACGAAACAACTGTCCATGGCGTCCAAGAATCATTACTTCCGGGATGCTCATCAATTGCAAACGATGACCGTCATCGCAGAGACAGGCTTCCACTGTGCTTCCATAAGGAACGGCTGCGCAATATTGATGCAGTGTGCCTGATGCCATGGTGTAGGATATCATTCGTCCCCCTCCTTCGTATCCGCTGTCTGCCGCCACTGCAGCCCTGGGCATACACGGTTTTCCCGATACTCCTTTAAAAGTTCATGCCCCATCCATACCCTGCTGATTTCATCCCGCAATGCATTTCCGATTATTATGGGCGCATAGGCGCATGCCGACATGTCACCGTTACTCAGAATTGTCATAACCGATTTTCCACAAAGGCAGCCCGGATCGTATCCGGGAACCGGGGTCGGGCTATAAATCAAACGAACATCTGTTGCGTGGCGTGCATCCCATTCCTGTATATGTGCGTAGAGGTACTTCTCATCCTCCTTTCCAAGCGCCAGTTCAGTGGCATTCAATGCGTTCCCGACAAGTTTCATCCGTTTGAGTTCGACTCCCGTGCAATGGAACGTCTCTGCCAATTGCAGGATTTCTTCCATTTCATAGAGATTCGCTTTTGTAACCACCGTAGACAGCGATACATTTACCGAACGTTCCCTAAAGAGACGGATACACGCAAGTGCTGCATGGAAAGCACCTGGATGATTCCGTATCCGGTCATGGACAGAGGGATTGGCACTGTCTATACTGACGATAATGCCGCCAACGCCCGCTGCAGCCAGTGCATCGGCTTCTTTCGGGCTAACGAGATAGCCGCTTGTAATTACGTTTACATATACGCCACGCGCATTAAGCCGCCGGATCACGGCAAGTAAATCGGGATCACACAAGGGTTCTCCGCCGCCAAAGCTAACGTAAAAAACACCATTTCTTGTTATGTTGTCCGCAATAATTAGTTTCTGTTCAAACGAGAGCACCGAATCTTTGTTTCTTTCACGGCTATAGCAGTGCAGGCAGTTGAATGGGCAGGCATAAGTAAGGTTCCAGTTGATATAAATTGGCGCCTGCAAAAGAGGCCATGCAGAATCTGCCGCAGACTGTTTATGAGGAGGAAGCGGAACTTCCGAAAGAAATTTCTGATCCCTTAGGCGCCTGGTACTCCTTTGCTCCATCTGGCTGCTCCTCCATGTTCATAATCTTATCGAAGATTTCCTTTGCCTCAGTCATAGACTGCACTTCCCCAGTGACTTTTTCAGTTTCAGGAGTCTCTGCCTCCCGAATTTCACCTTGTTTTCTCAGTTCCATAACATTTACTCCTTCTTTTCCAATATTTTTTCGTAAAATATGTTTGCCTGCTCACGTGTAACAGCCATTGCCCGCTGCTTTCCTGTGAGCAAATCTTTCATTGTCACTTTTATAACATCTTCAATCACACCATTCCCGGCGAGAACCAGCTGCCACAAAGTTAAGTCTTTGGAAAATAAAGCCGGGCGGTAAAAAGTGCTGCCAATATCGGCCACTACGCAATTCTTTATTTTACCCGTAAATGGATCCCCGGACTTCGGTATGTCCCTGGTGTCTAAAAGACTTACGCCGCTGCATTCCAAAACCCCGTCACTTAACGTGCCGTAGATATATCCCCGTGTTCGTTCCCGCGCCGAACCATTCCGGTCAGAAATGCCGAAAATGTGTATCATAACCTTTTCTTCCCGCCCATAAATCAACACGGAATTGAAGCTTACATCGGGGACCCCGAATTGACGGTATACCTCCGGGCGGGAAAGGCCAAGCAATGCGCTGCTTCCCTCCATTATTGTCCACCTCCTTTGTTTCGAATCACATAATATCCGTAGAACATATCGTATATTGTATCGCAATGGGCCGGGTCGACAATGAAATCCCCGCGATCATCGAAACATGACACACTCATTAGCCCCGGCTTGTGAAACCAGGCATTCTCCCCTTTACGCATGAAATGGAAATCCCCATATTCAGAACTGCCCATGATGCATATCAGCGATTCCCCGTCCCTGCATATGTAGTCTCCATTTACTTCCATGAGGTTCTTGCCCATCGTCTCTAAATCCGCACCCAGTAAACTTTCCAGTTTTTCTTTTGATCCCGCAAAATCTCCGCTTTTTAGCATCCTGTACAGTTCGCACGGCTCACCCTCCCCACAGAAATATCCCGGATAAGGCTTTATGTCATAGGGAATCTGCCCCGCACTGTCCATCCACGGCCTATCAATTGCAAAAATCATACAATTAGGACCGCCTATATTCAAATCTGACCGATGTGTGTATAAACGGGGATTCATATATTGCCTCTGATACATATCCAGTTCCCGGGCCAGCGCCAGTCCTCCTTCCAAGCTATCGACGCGTTCCCTCTCCAGATCGGTTTCCCTCACTGTGAAACGCTCAGAAGCGCCGCCATCCATTTTACGTTCTACACTACCCTCCGTCTTTTTCCCGTCCGGCGAAAATCCCAGAAAATCCTTATAAATCTCACGTTCCCGGCCTGTCATGAATGTCTCGTAAAATGGAACGGCAGGCCTTTGCTCAAGCCGGTGTTCTGCCATCATATCACCTCAATTCCCGTATAATTTGTTCATCCAGCCGCAATAGTTTAAAAACAATGGCTGGGCCGCGGCATCTTCATATGTCAATCTCAGCAACAGCTGCATCACCAACCGTCTGACTTCAAACAAGGAATAACCGGAAACCTTTGGTTCCAATGCCTTCGCTACGCAGCCGCTCCATACCTGGAAATCATCGTGCGACAGCAGACCAGCCTTATTGAATGCCTCACGGGCATTAAAAAACGACCATATGATATCCAGCAGCAGTTCGTTTTGATTCCCCTTCCCAATCCTATAGTCCAGTAATCGGCACTTTACCACGGCGGACAATGGAAGCCTTTCCATTTGATCAAAATGCCTTTCCAGATATACCCCCACCTGCCGCTTC
>DERU01000145.1:0-12070 GCA_002361095.1 Lachnospiraceae bacterium UBA3332 | reverse complement strand
GGATATACCCCCACCTGCCGCTTCATAATTGCATCTACAAATTCAGATAATGCCGTGTCCTCCAGTTCCTCCGGCAAAACGGCGGGGTAACGGTATGGTACTTCTTCCACCTCATAGTAAGGAATTTTAACCAAAACGGAATCCAGCCAGTCATTTTGATAGATTGCGGCTACACCACAGGGCAGCTTTGCCAGTTCGGCAATCTGGGAATCGTTTAGCCCGATGGAGCGTCCTACCGTTTCACGGTCAGAGGTTTCAGGCAGACGCAAGACAATTTTCGTGTTAGTATTGCGGATTACTGACTTGTCCATCAGTTCCGGCGCCTGGTCGGCAATAATGAAACCCTCTCCGGACGAACGCAGTTCCGCAATGATATTGGTCAGCATTTCTACGGCATGAGATGCCAGGTTGGTACCCTCTGTCCCTCCCTCTGATTTTCTGAGAAGGTTGTGGGCTTCCTCCAATACAGTAACATGATGTAAACCATGGACAATACCCTTCTGTTGGCTTTGGCGGTATTCCTGGAGCCTGATGACCAGCATACCCATGATGAGAGATTTCGTCTCCGCAGATCCTACCCGGCTCAAATCTACAATTACGTTTCGCTCGAACAAATCTTCGTCCGAAATTCCGTCAGGCGCAAAGATCATCCCGTTGACTCCATCCGTCAGCTCCTGAAGCCTTGTGCAGAGGGAACCAACATAATCACCTTTTGTGTCAGCGGAGTAACCGGAAGATTGTATATTCGTATTTACGCATCGCATAACATCTGTGAAGGTTGGATAAATACGCAGGCCATAGCGGTTTCGGGATGTGCGCATGTTCCAGCCCGCCTCCTCGTAAGCACTAACGATGGCCTCTTTTAATACCGCAGGCATAGCAGCATACAAAGGCCAACACACAACAAAGATGTCCATAAGACGATCCAGGTGTTCCAGTACATGGACATCCTCCGGAAAACTAAATGGGTCTACCCGCAACAGCGGTGTTTTGTAAGGGTTTGTACCGTACACAAAAACATCGTCTCTATTGCCAAAAACGCTCTTATACTCACCCTTGGCAGGCTCGACAACCATAAAATGTACCTTGGATGCATCATCAGTCAAGTTAGACAAAAGCCAATAAAGACAGTTGCTCTTTCCGGATCCGGTAGTTCCCGTCACAAAAGCATGCATGGTCAGGCTGTCACGGGCGAGCAGTACTTCACTTTGTTCTTCGCGTCCCAGGTGATAGATATGTCCCACGGGAATTTTGACCCGATTATCCCAGCCTGGATCCATACTATGTACATTCCGGCCGAAAGATATGGTTTCCCGCACCGAAATGCCGTTTACCTTTTTCTGCGGCAGCGACATATGTATGGCAAGTTCTGAGGCAGTTACGAACGTGGCCGGTGTAACGGATGTCGCTATACAATCCTGGGATAAACCTGTGATTTCAAACTCCGGATGACGGAACTGCCGAAGGTAGGCAAGCACACCCTGGTATGAACTTCCCGTCCACGCATTGATGCTGCTGTTTTCCAAATCGGTATTGTCACCGGTAACAAGTGCTTTATAGGTGCAGGCGCCAATTCTTGCTTCGGCCAGCGACGGTGCAAGGCAGTAGGCCGATACCGCAAACATTCCAACACCGCATCCCAGGCGTAATCTTTCCAGCTGCCTGTCAATGCTTTCCAAAATCCGTACCACAGATTTGTTTTCGAAAGTATACTGTACCGATAAGCTGGACGAATCAGAAACGGTTTTTCCTGTGGATAAGGCTGCGCTCAAGGATTTACTGCTTCCGGTTTGATTCGTATTGCTTTTTTGCCGGCTTTGGCCGGAGCCATCGGCTGATCCTGATCCAAAACTCTCTCCCTGGGAAAAGGAACTGCCTAAGATGCCCTCCAGGAATCGGAAGTCCAAACTTTCTGTCCAAGAATTACTCCGATTCGTACTATCCGTATGAAATACGTTTGTTCCGGCGCTAAGGGTGGCAGAGCGGCTGGTGTTGATCCCCTTGGAAACAGTGTCCGTAAGGGACTCCGTGATCGCAGAGCCTGCCTGCCAGCCTGTCGTCAGCATAGTCTTCCCCAAAGGAGCAAGTTGGCTATAGAGTTGCTCGAACTCATCGCGCATTGCAGTGATGGTGTCAAGCGAAAGATGACGGGCAATTACAATAAATGTAAATTCTTTACCGTTCATCGCTTCAATGAGTTTGTCAATTCCCCTGCCCATTGCTTTTCCTTTGGGATTTTTCTCCGCAGATGAGGCAACGCAAGACACGGAAGCAACGGCACGATAATCAGGATCGAAACAACAATTAACGATCCGGCGAGTGCTTTCATTCTGCAGAATTTTGTCCCCGTCGGCACGGAATCCAGGGAACTGCCCAATCAACCCCTCCCGCAGAAGCTTCGCTTTGGGATAGGCGCCATTGACCCTGGTTTCTTCCCCACAGACACCCAAATACAGTTCCACAAACCCGGAAGCATAGCCCCGCACAATTAGCAGGGGATTTGCATTGGCCGCCGCCGCTCCTGTGTAAACGCTTGCCAGTTTCCGGAAATTATCCTCTTCTTGATCGAAAGTAAACTTACGGACGGGGAACAAACATATTCGATCCTCCACGCCGGTTTTCGCTGCGCTTGCGTCGCATGGAATCAGCGGAAAATTTTGAATCTCCTGCAGATATGTCTTGTTGACGATTCGATCCACTTTCTCAGCAGCAAGCTGCGCAGGGAGGGTGGACGGAAAATCTGGTATGGGTTTTTCGGGCATAAGCACCTCCTTAGTTCGCCATAACGGATGTCCATATGTTGAATTCCAAAAAGTTGTTTAAACGATCCAAAAAAGAGCAGACCCACTTGTACGCATCGTATACCTGACTATCTTTCGCAGACGGATAAGTTTTTCTGACGGCGTCCTCCACTGTCCTGAACAGCGTCGTGCCTTTCGTATAACCTTCCCGCCGAAGTGTCTGTTGCAAAGCATCACAAATTTTGCGAAGCCTGGTTTGTAATGCATAACGCTCGGAATAAAGCCGGACCGTATTCCTTGCGTCACGGAGACGGTCACTGTCTTCCGCACTATTTTCCTCGTCAAGAGCGGAAATTTCCCGCTCACTGAGCAAAAAAACATTGAGATCGTAAAGGCCATACTCTAAAAGGAACTTCCTGACAGAGTCCTGCGTATGTGATAAGGATGCCAATGCAGCATCGCCGCACTGGCAAAGCAGCATGAACCGATCCCGTTCCAGTTCCCGGCTTCCCGTTGCGTGAAATGTTTCCGAGAATGAGCGGAACGCGCTGCGCATAGCGCGTTCCCGCATCGCCTCATACCGGAATTTTAAACATACCAGCTGCCAGGCATTTGCGGCAAATAATTTTGATCGTTTTGTCTCCCAAAGCGGCAAATCCAACATCAATCCCGCAGGAGATACTGGCAGAGATATACCCTCCAGGCATTGTCTTACACTATCCGGCAATACGTTTTGGTACGCCGAACGGCGTACCTCCTCTGCCAGGGACAAAAGTTCCTGGAATTTTCCAACGCTTCCGTATTTTTCCATCCGGTCGTGGTCAAAAGGGCGTACCGTAATCTGTATGTCCGGATTCCTGTTTGTATAAATTTCGGCTGCCTGGCATAAATCCCACATATCCTCTTTAGTGCCGGAGAACAGGAGTTCTATAGTCTCCTCTCCGGAGGAGGCACATAGCTGATCAAAAAATCGTCCGCCTCCCCGATTGCTTTCACTAAGCCAGTGTTGAAGACGCTTCCTATAAATACTGTCCAATCCTGCGCCCTCATCAACAGGAATCCATTCTTTTTCCCTTTGTACCGTTAAACCGGCCTGCACCAGGAACGGATTGTATGTCAAATGAAACGTTGCCATTGTAACCTCCCGCTTGGATATTCTGCTGACAGTTCAGACAGGTCTGCCCTCCCACATATTCTGAGGCAATTGCTTAATCGTCAATATATTCCTCAAGCACAAGGCTCCCCAGAATTTCCTTTTTGCGTTTCCTCATCAGGTTGTAAAGGTCAAAAAGCCCTTCCATCTGGAATCTTTGAAGAAGTGTGTACTTTTGGCCGTCAAAATCAAATTCGATTTCTGTGCAGAACTTAAAGCAAAGTTCAACAGTGGATCCCACTTCCTTCTTTATCCATTCGCCAAGTTGCTCCGCTATGGCATTGCAGAGTTCTGCCCTGGGATCAGAGAAAAGTCCTTTTTTCTTGTCCGTAAGCTTCGACCAAATTTCGTTTTCCTTATAGTGCTCCACGATAATATCTGTCACGGCATTGAAAACGTTCTGCAAAATCTGCCTGGTGTCGGAAAGAAAAACCTGATCGTCGGGTTTGAGCAGTTTTTCGCGGGGAAGATTGCACTTGTCCAGCGTATGGGTAAAGTCCTGGTTCAGTTTATCTTTCAGCAGCTGGATTTGCTCCACAATATTCTTTTGAAAATCAGGAATCCCGGTATTATTACACCATTTGCGCAGACGTTTATCAATCTCATTTGGAATCTGACTGGCCGTACAATTGTAATCGCGCCAGTAGATAATGCTTTCCGAGACATCCTTTGCCTCTTGGTTCCTCATTGCCACAGCCATTTTAGAAATACACTCGCCTATGGCGAGAACAAGTTCATGCGTAATCGCATTCACATTATCTCCGTCATTATCCACAATGGTTCTGCTTAGGAATGCCTCAAAGGCATCGGAAAATTCCTCGGCACGAATTTTGTCGGGCGCCCAGTATGCCATCCCTTTGCCAATGGCAGAAATAGCATTGGAACTGTCGGCAACTACCGCCTTCGGATAGTGGGCAGACACCTCATCTGCCACGCATTTCATCAGGGAACCGCCACCGGCAAGCATGATACGCAGCTTAACATCCCCCCTGACAAGTTGCGGAAAGGATGCGTCAACATTTGCGAGGAACTGCCTGAAAGCATCAATCCAGCATTTGTCTCCCAACTCTTTCTGTGTCTCCAACGGCAATATAGAAAACTCCGGCCCCAGCACTTGCCGCACAGGTAATTCGTAGAGAATCCTATGCATCATCTTACTATTGATAAACAAATGAAAAACGTTTCCCTGTTTCGATTCATAATATGTATTTTTTACGCTGTCCCAGTTTTTGTTAAGTTTTTTGTTTCGCTCCTGTGTGAAAAAATCTTCCTTCAACTGCCTGGCGCAAAGTAACAGGTACGTATGCAGTTTTCCGTCCTTCCCTTCGTTTTCATAAAGACCACGGACCTCCTGCAATACATCCGGAAGATTATGGATATTCTTGTTAAGACGGTTCTCTTCCTCTTTCCCGTACAATACCATACGTACCATCATCCGATCAATGATGCTGGCGCCTAAATAACTCCCGACAGAAGAAAGGACGCCGCCATAAACCGTAGCATCCAAGGAATAAGCTCCCTGATCCAAAAGCAGTAATGCGGTGTGCTCTGCATCATAATTGTCCAGAACCCCTTCTGTCTTTTGGTAGTAAGCCAATGCGGCATTTGATTCCGGAACAATATAGACTTTCCCGTAACCGGCCCTTTGAAAAATGCTGGTGTATAGTTCAATGGTTTTCGCGTTTTTCCATTCACTTCCGGTTGGGCAGCCGATAAGCCACCAGGCTTCGTCTACATCCGTGAATCTTGCAGGATGATCCCTTTTTACCTTCTCCAACCAATTGCGGAAATAAAAAACAAGTTCGTCTGCGGTTTCTTCCGATGGCTGCGCCTTCAGATTGACCCTAAACTTTTCAATGGAGGACAGCTGATTATAATCAAGACCAAAGAGTTCCCCGCCCAACAGAATATTTCCGTCATTTTCAAGCGCATATCCGGATGGCTCTCCGTTGGCATCGTTCAGCGCCTCCAGGTCAGCCTTTTCCAATCCCACGACAATGCAATACAGACATGTGTTACCCGCACCGAAATCTGCAATATATGCCATTTTCATAATTCTTTTCCTCCACAATGTAATTATCGGATTTCGCCTCTTGCAAGTAAACTCTTATCAGAATAAATTGCAGGACGGACGACTTCGGTGTATTCCCCGTTTTCTTTGCTGTCAATCAAATAATGTTGAATCGGAATATCAGGAGTACCGTCTTCTTTCAGCCTCACTTCATCATAAACCTGCAGACCCATGGCCGACAGTCTCTGCATAAAACTGCCCATCAATGCCTGCAGTTCACGGTCTTCCGGATTCTTCGCAGCATAGACCAGGAATTGCTGTGCCCACTCGCCGAATCCACGATCCATTGCTATATCATGCATTTCATTGTGTTTTGTTTCAAAGCTGCCGACCCGGCGTTTCAGGCGCTCCAGTTCTTTTAAGGATTCCTGCTTCGCATTTTTGAGTTTCTCCTGGTCAACAACAATGTGTACAGGTATATCCCCGGACGTCAAGGACTCCAGGTTCACCGGAACTGCCTTGTTGCTTTTCTGGATGAATGCACCCGCTGCCCCACCGCCGCCCGCAAGCAAAACCACGGCCACCGCCGGTGCATTGAGCGCCGCTCCCGCAGCTGTCAAAGCCGCAGGAATCGCAGCTGCCAGTGCCGTGCAGAGTTTGTCCTGCATGGTGTCCGGTTTCTTTGTGATAGTCACAGTTTCCTCCGGAAGTTTGACATACCCTTTTGGAATCTCCGGTTCTGCATGAACCATACTTTCGATATCCTCGTATGCGTGATTAATAATCTCTTCCACCGCTTCGGAGACATCCCTGCCAAAAGCCCCGAGCTTCACAGTTTGTTGAAAAGTTCCGCTGCCATTATCCATATGCATCCTCCCCGTCAATAATGGTTTCTCCATTGCCCACCCTGCTATTTTGTGCAGGCCGGACAGGTCATCCTGCAGTCATTTGATTTTCTGTCCGCATAATATTCACCTATAATTTAAAATCCTTGAAATCAAAGTTGGAATAGCCGGATGCCACCGGATGGTGCTGTGACAGCCAGCGGTGACAAAAAATCTGTTCAGAAAAGAATTGTAATAATTTGTAAACCGACAACAATATATCACTTCACATAGCTTTGCTTAGAAAAAGTATACTATACGCAATTTCGCTTGTCAATATTTTTTATAAAATAAATTTCGGCATATAATAAAGGAAATCCGGTTCCATTTGAGGTATTGAATGGCATCACAGAACCCTATACAATTGATTACCCGGTAACGGCAGATCCCGTCCCACACACCGGGACAGATAAAGGGGCGGTTCCCCGCCCCTTTATCCCCGCAAAATATTACTGCTTTACGCCCTCCGTGCGGATGATGAATTTCACGCTGCTGTCGGTTCCCTCCTGCTTCCCGCAGAAGTTATCATAAGCGGTTCCCGCGTCGAAAATCGCTTCCATCCGGTCGCCCAGCGATTTGACATCCCCGTTATAGACATCGGCAATTTTCCGGATTCCCTCCCGGTCAAAGGTCACCATACCCTCCAGCAGTTCTCCGGAACCTGTATATAGCTGCTCCACACCGTCCGTCACCTGACGGGTACCGCCGGACAATTTGTCCGCGCCCTCCCGCAAGGCGGCGGAATTGCCCGTCAGCTGGCCTGCGCCCTCCTGCAAATCCAGCGCGCCGGATTTTAACCGCAAGGTACCGTCGGTCAGGCGTGCGGAACCGTCCAAAAGCTTTCCTGCACCCTCCTGCAGTTCGCTGCCGCCGCTGCCCAGCTTTCCAAGCCCCGCCGCCAGTTCATCCGCGCCGCTGCCCAATTTTTCCATGCCTGCATCCAGCTGGGAAGCTCCCGATGCCAGCGCGTCCGCGCCTGCATAAAGGCGTCCGATTCCGTCGGCCAAAGCCGCCGCGCCCTCCACCAGCGCATTTACCTTGGCTTCCATCTCCTGCATCTGGGCCGGACTCATGGACGCGCCCGCGCCGCCCAACTTTGCCCGCAGGGTTTCGATTGTTTCCACCGCCCCCTGCGCTTTTCCAAGCAGAACCAGCTGATCCATGGCCGCCCCAAGATCGGCCTGCACCACGATTTCATCACTGAAGTAAACGGCGGTTTCTTCCTCCGGAATGTCTTGCGGCATCCGGTCTGCCGCCTCCTGCGCATTTTCGTCCGCCGTCTCTGCCGACGGCACAGATTCCGGTTCACGGTTTTCCACATCTTCGGGCCTGTTCCCCTCTTCAGTCTGTTCCCCGTTCCTGTCCTCCGTATCGGTCTGCGACGGCTCTTCTGCCTCCGTGTTCTCCTGTCCGTTTTCTCCCCTGCCGGTCTGTTCCCCGTTTCCGTCTTCTCCGGAATTTACTTCCGTTTCCCCTGTGCCATCTTCTTTCCCATTCTCCTCTTTAACCTCTTCCTCTTCGGTTTCCTCTTCTTCGGTTTCTTCCGCTTCCTCTTCTTTTGCTTTTGCCTCCTCTGACGCCGCTTTTGCCTCCTGCATGGCCATCAGGCTTTGCATGGCCTGCCGTCCCTGTACGGCTTCTTCCTCCCGTGCCGCAAGCAGCATCGACGTCATCGTGCCGGACAACTGGCCCTTTACGGACTCCACGATCTGCCCTATGTTTTTCCCGTACATACTTACATTGCTCTTATTGATTTGGGCCGCCACATCGCCTTTGCCTGCCATGGCATAAACCTGTTTTACCACGGCGACCTCCTGCTCCAGCAGCTGGTCGTTCATTCCGGCAACCTGGTCCAGTGTGGTTTTCACCGCCGCCCCCAGCATGGAAACCCCGTCCGCCACCTGTCGGGAGCCGTCCACCACACCGCTGTCAAAGCCTGCTTTGAGGGCATTTGCCCCTTCCGCCAGCTGCCTTGCCCCGTTTCTTGCACCGCCGGCCCCGTTGATCCCGTTTGCCAGTTCCCCGGCCCCGCCGGACGCCGTATCAATCCCGTTTTTCAGCGCGGCCACACCGCCGTTGAGCGTTCCGATCCCCTCTTCCAGTTCGATTGCGCCGCTGTCCAGCTGTGCGGCGCCGTCATACACCGCCACAATTCCCTCTGCCAGCCTGCCCGCTCCGTCCGTGTATTCCGTAATGCCGTTCTGCAGCGCCGACACGCCGTCCGCAAAATCCCCCATGCTGTCCCTGAGGGTCTGTATGCCGTCCGTCAGGCTCTGTGTCCCGTCCGCCAGCTGCGCCGAGGAATCCGTCAGGGTTTCCATCTTCTCATCCAATTCCGAAAAATCCAGCGCCTCCTCAAAGCTTAAATCCGCACTGGAGGAAACCACCGTCAGCGTCATATCCATGGAAAAATCTTCCACATCCGCACACACTTCCACATAATCGGGAATCCGGATTTTTTCCGCGTCCTCTTTTTCCGCGTCGTCCAGCCGCAGGCTTTCGTACAAACCGGGGAGCGCAAAACCGACCACAATATTATTCTTTCCGTCGGAAACCAGCCTTGCGTTCTCCAGCCGGATATTCTGAAAACGGTCGTTTAAGATCATGCCGGTCACTACCGCAAAAGGAACCGCGAGTTCTTCTTCTTTTCCGTTGACCGTTGCCTTCGTCGTACAGGTATTTTCATAATCAAAACGTATTTTTACCTCTCCGCTCTTTCCGGCCAGTTTATCGGGCGCAATTTCCTTTCCGTCCAAATAGTAGGTGATCCTTTCTTTTACCGGCGCCTCCTTTGTGGTCGTTCCCTGATAATAGATATCCCTGCCGTCCGCTTTCCAAAGGTAAGTATCCCCGTCCTTTTCAAAGCCTTCCTCTCCCTTGACGTTGACCAAATCCTCCAGCTGTGTCTGATCCGTAAGCTGCGCAAGCCCCTCCGGATTTTTCAGCCATCCGGATACAAGGGTATGGGCCGCTTTCCCCGTACTGTCCGCAAAAATATAAACGGTTTCCTCCTTACCGGCCTCACCGGCGGACTGTCCCCGTTTCGTCTGCAGGGTGTCCAAAAGCGTATCGATCGCCTCCTCATCCGCGCCGGACGCTGTCGCTTCCTGCCCGGCATTTTCTGCCGGGCCTTCTGTTTGCGAAGCGCATCCCGCAAGGCTTGCGCCCACCAATGCCGCCGCCAAAATCCCTACCGTTGTTTTCTTTGATAAACCAGCCAAATATTTTTTTACTTCATTCCATTTCATAAAAAATGCCGCTCCTTTCCTTTTCAAACCGCCGCTTTTTTCTTTTTCCCATATTTGGGTAACGGTTCAGACAAATCTGACCTGTCCGCATCTGTATCCACCGCACGGATCCTGCGCATCTCCCAGGTGGTACGGCAGATTACGCCGTCAAATACCAAAAGCATGGACGGCAGGACGGTAATCACCACTGCCATGCTGACCAGCGCGCCGCGTGCCATCAAAAGACACAGCGAACTGATCATATCAATATTGGAATACATCCCGACCCCGAAGGTGGCCGCAAAAAAGCTTAGTGCGCTCACAAACACCGATTGTATGGATCCCTCCAGCGCACCGGTCACCGCCTGCTTTTTACCGATACCTGCCATCCGGGCCAGCTGGTACTTGTTTGTCATTAAAATCGCATAGTCCACGGTGGCGCCCAGCTGTATGGTTCCGATCACGATGGATGCGATAAACGGAAGCTGCGTATGGGTATAATACGGAATACCCATATTGATAAAAATGGCAAACTCTATCACACAGACCAAAATAACCGGCAGGGAGACAGATTTAAACACAAACGCGATAATGAGGAATATCGCCCCGATGGAAACGGAATTCACCACTTTGAAATCCTGATCGGTGATGGTGATCAAATCCTTGGTACAGGGCGCTTCCCCGATCAACATGCCCCCCGGATCATAGGACTTTACAATGGCGTTGATCCGGTCGCACTGGTCGTTCACCGCATCGGAAGCCACCGCATATTCCGAACTTACGAGCATGAGCCGGTAATTTTCATTCATAAGTTCTTTGCGCAGATTTTCCGGAACCAGGTCCAGCGGAACCGACGGCCCCAAAATCGAATCCAGCCCCAGCACTGCTTTTACACCCTTGACCTGTCTGATCTCTTCCGCCATGGCCGCCGCCTTTTTTTGCTCCATATGGCTGTCTGTCAACACCATATGGGTGGCGTTCATGTCAAAATCCTCCTCCAGCTTCCGGTTGGCCTGTACGCTCAACAGGGAATCCGGCAGGGTTCCGGCCAAATCATAGTACACGTCATTATGGCTCTGTCCGTAATAAGCGGGCGGCAGAATGACGGCAAACAGCACCAAAAACACCGGATAATACCGGGTGAGCAGCCGCCCGATTTTATGAAATTCCGGAATAATCACTTTATGCCGCGTCCGGTCGATCGCTTTATAGAAAATCAGCAGCATGGAAGGCAAAACCGTCACGCAGCAGATGACGCCCAGCACCACGCCTTTGGCCATCACCACGCCCAGATCCAAACCCAGCGTAAAACTCATAAAGCACAGAGCCAAAAACCCTGCCACCGTAGTGACGGAACTTCCGACCACAGAAGTGATCGTAGCGGAAATGGCATGGGCCATCGCTTCCTCTTCCAGTGTCTGAAACCGGCCCTTTTTTGTGCCCTCCCCCTTTAGGGAAGCGTCTGCTTCCATTTTTTTTCTGTTGTCCTCAAAACTGTGCCACAGGAATATGGAGTAGTCCATGGTAACGCCCAGCTGCAGAACCGCCGCCAGCGCCTGCGTCACATAGGAAATTTCCCCTTTTACCACATTGCTGCCCAGATTATACACGATCGCCATGCCGATGCTCAGCAGAAAAAAGATCGGAGCAAGACCGGAATTCATGGTCAAAGACAGTACGATGACCGCCAAAATCACCGCGATCAGCACATAAACCGGCGTTTCCTGATTTGCCAGGTTCTTCGTATCCGTCACGATCGCCGACATGCCGCTGATCAGGCATTGCCCGCGTGCCGCCGCCCGCAGTCCTTCAATGGCTTCCATCGTCTCATCCTCGGACGTGCCGGTATCAAACAGCACCGCCATCAGCGTGGCAATCACTACGGGAGATTTGCCAAAAATCATAGTGAAGCCATCAGGGAACTGCGCCAGCGCTCCGCTGCCCTGAGAAACGCCTACGCCCAGAGCGGCGGAAAGACCGACAATCGTCGTGTTCCGCGCCGACAAATCCTGAGATGCAATCAGTTTCATGCCGGTCATGGCGATGGTGGAGAA
>DERU01000169.1:580-11756 GCA_002361095.1 Lachnospiraceae bacterium UBA3332 | reverse complement strand
AGTTTTTCAACCGTGAATTTACGCCCGCCAAAGCGGGCAGGAAGGTTAAAATGGCGGATAAAAAATATTACATGATCGGATATACCCACATTGATCCGGTGTGGCTGTGGAACCGGGCGGAGGGCATGCAGGAGGTTAAATCCTCCTTTGCCTCGGCCCTGCTTCGGATGGAGGAATTCAGGGATTTTAAATTCACCCAGACCAGCGCATCCTTTCTGGCATGGTTAAAGGAAAACTGCCCGGAGCAGTTTGCGCAGATCAAAGAAAGGGTAGCCCAGGGACGGTGGGAAATCATCGGCGGTATGTGGATTGAACCGGACTGCGATCTGCCTTCCGGGGAAGCGCTGATCCGGCATTTCCTCTATGCCAAGGATTTTGTGCAAAAGGAATTCGGCGTGGAGGTCAAAGACGGGTTTAACCCGGACAGCTTCGGGCACGGGGCCAATCTGCCTGCCATTTTGCAGGGGTGCGGCATCCGTTCCTATATTGTCTCGCGTCCCTCCAAGGAATTTGTGGAACTGCCCGCCCAGTTTGTCTGGAAATCCCCGGACGGCAGCAGTGTGGCCGCAGAGCGGACGGGGGGAGAGTACATGGCCTGGACGCGTCCCACCATGGAATTTAATTTGAAGGAAAGCGAGGAAGGGCTGGAGCAAATCGGCTATGACAAAATGGCGGTTTTCTACGGCGTGGGCAACCACGGCGGCGGCCCCACCATCGAAAATCTGCGAAGCGTTTGCGAACTGCGCAGGGAACGGGGAAAAGACACGCTGGACTTTGCTACCGTGGGTGAATTTTATGACGCGGTAGAGGCAGAGCGTCTGCCGGAAGTCAGCGGGGAACTGGGACGCATTTATTACGGATGCTATAGTTCCGACCGGGGCATCAAAGCGGGCAACCGCCGGGCGGAGTGGACGCTTTTGAAAGCGGAAGCGGTCTGCAGCATGGCGTCCGGACTGGGTGTCAAAAGCTGGCGTTATCCGGCGGAAACATTGGAACATGCGTGGAAGAAAACCCTGTTCCATCAATTCCACGACGTTTTGGCGGGTACCAGTATCGAGCCGGCAAGGGATGCGGCCTGCAGGGAATTTGCGTCTGCGGTTGCGGAGGCGGAGACCGTTATCCAAAACGGGGTGCAGGCCATTGCCAACGCGGTAGATACCAGGGGAGACGGTTTTCCGCTTGTGTTGGTAAATCCTGCTTCCACGGACTACGAGGGGGTCTTTGAGGCGGAGGTCTATGTGCCGAGGGCGCAAAAAAAGCCGCTGCGCTTACGGGATTATAAAGGGGCAGAGATTTATGCCTGTGAGTCCGTTTACCGCAATTCCGCTCCGGAAAGCCGTAAAACCATTCTGTTTGAGGCCAAAATTCCGGCTTACGGTTTTAGCGTGTACCGGGTGCTGGGGGAAGGTCCCAACGATGAGACGCAGCCTCCGGCCATAAAGGCCGATACCTCCGGCATGGATAACGGTGTGGTTTCCCTTATACTGGATCCCCATACGGGGCTGCCCGCTTCCCTGAAAAAAGGAGGTGTGGAATTGCTGGCCGGTCCGGCGGCGGTCCGGGTTTACTATGATGACCGGGGCGCCTGGTGGGAGACGGTATTTGACGGAAAACAGGTAGGGGAATTTACGGCGGACAAAGTCCGCGTGGTGGAGGACAATGCCCTGCGCGCCGTGCTGCGGGTACTTTTGTCGGACGGGAAGGAGGATCTGCGCATCGACTACCTTCTGGAAAAAGGCAACGCCGTGCTCAAAATGAACCTGCGGCTGCAAAACAGCCACAAACACAGATTGATTGCCCTGTGCCTGCCTTTGGCCGAAAAGGAACCGGCCCTGTGGACGGAGACCGCTTTTTTGGCGGAGCAAAAGGCCGACTGCCATGACAAAAACCCGGAGCATTATCAGCACCGTTTTGCGGACGCGGTGGGAAAAGACGGAAGCGGATTGGCGGTTTTGAATGACAGTGTTTACGGCTGTATGCAGGCAGAAAACGAATACCGGTTGATTTTATCCCGCAGCGCGGTATTTGCCCGGGGCGGCAAAGGGCCGCTGGAGGAAAGCCTGGAACATTCCTTTATGGATCAGGGGGTATGGGATTATGAACTGCGCCTGCTTGCCCATGAAAAACCGCTTTCCAAAGACCGGCTTTTTGCGGAGGCGGACCGTATGCACATGCCGCCGGAGTATTTGGGGGATTCCTGCCACAAAGGGGATAAGTGGGAGAGCATGGGCGCGCTGCTCGCCATACGGGCGCAAAATGTCTCCGTTTCCTGTGTCAAAGAACGCCAAAACCATCCGGGCCAGTGGACGCTGCGGGCCTTCGAGACGGAAGGCAGGGGCGGCAGCCTGCATTTGGAATGGGGCGGTTTTGTATGGGACGCGGATTTTGCGCCGTGGCAGATTCAGACGTTGTGCCTGACCGAAAATGGGTTTGCAAAATGCGATTTCCTGGAAAGATAGGTGCGGACGGATGGAAACAATAACGGAGGCAAAACCGCTGTTTACGGGAAAGGCGCTGCTGGCACTGGTGCTTCCGCTGGTGGCGGAGCAGATTCTGGGATTGACGGTGGGACTGGCGGATTCCGTCATGGTGTCAAGCGCGGGGGAGGCTGCAGTGTCCGGCGTGTCGCTGGTGGATTCCGTCAATATTCTGCTGATTAACGTGTTTTCTTCCCTCTCTACGGGTGGGGCTGTGGTAGCCGCGCACCGGTTGGGGGAAAAAAGGCTGGAGGCGGCTGTCCGGACAGCCGACCAGCTGTTATATCTGGTGACGGGGATCGCCCTTTTGACGGCAATTTTTTCCGTTTCGGCGAACCGTTGGCTTTTGCGGGCGGTTTTTGGCAGTGTGGAGGAGGCGGTGATGCAAAACGCGGTGGTCTATTTTTATATCACGGCGGTTTCTTTTCCCTTTCTTGCCGTCTATAATGTCAGCGCAGCCCTGAGCAGGGCCATGGGCGATACCAAAACAACGATGTTTGTCTCGGTTCTGTTGAATATCCTCAATATTGCCGGGAACGCGGTATTGATTTTGGGTTTTCACGCCGGGGTGTATGGCGTGGCGCTGTCCACGCTTTTCTCCCGCGCGGTGGGCGCTGTCCTTTTGTATAGGATGATGAAACGGACGGACCGGACGCTGCATTACGGCAGGATTTCCCTGCGCAGCGCGCTGCGGCCTGACGGACGGATTGTGCGGTCGGTTTTGAAAATCGGCGTTCCCACCGGGGTGGACGGCTGCGTTTTTCAGGTGGGGAAAATTTTGCTGCAAAGCCTGATCGCGGGATTGGGTACGGCGGCGATTACGGCCAATGCCATTGTAGGGATGGTGGCGGGAGTGGCGGTTATTCCGGCTTCGGCCATGGGGATCGCCATGGTTACGGTGGTGGGACAGGCTTTGGGGGCGAACGAACGGGAGCAGGCGAAGGGTTATGTGAAAAAAATGATGGGGTATTCCTATCTGTTCATGGCGCTTTTAAACGCAGCGATTATGCTTTTTGCCCCTCAAATTGCCGGGATGTACCGGGTATCGCAGGCGACGATGCGGCTGGCCGTAAAGCTGATCCGGTTTCATTCGGTGTGCGCCGTGCTTTTATGGCCCACAGGCTTTTCCCTGCCCAACGCCCTGCGCGCGGCCATGGACGCCAATTATACGATGGTGGTGTCCATCGTTTGCATGTGGGTGTTCCGTATCGGCTGCAGCTATCTGTTTGTGCTGGGGCTGGATATGGGATTGTCCGGTATCTGGGCCGCCATGGCGGTGGACTGGGCGGTAAGGTCTGTGCTCTTTGTTTGGCGGGTGGCAAACGGAAAGTGGCTGGGGCATGTGGGGAAGGAATAATGTTTTCATTGCGTTGTAAAGAGTAAGGCGGTGTAAAACGGGGGAAGGCTATGGTGAGGATATCTTTATGCGGGGAAGATTGGAAAATCAAAGATTTTGTGGGGGAAGACTGGGTTTGGAGAAACGCCCATAAACGAAAGACACAGGATGTCAGGTGGTGGAAACCGGCCCGGGTGCCGGGTTGCGTCACGGACGATATGCTCCGCTGCCATGCCATTCCGGATCCCCATTTTGAGAGAAACAGCCTGCTGATCGAGTGGATTCCCCAGCGTACCTGGGTATACCGCAAAGAATTTGACCTGGAAAAGCTGCCGGAGGTAAGCCGGGTAAACCTATGCTTTGAGGGTGTGGATTATGACGCGCTTTTTTATGTGAACGATGTGTTTTTGGGGGAACATCACAGCATGTTTACCCCGGTATCCTTTGACATTACGGGACTGCTCAGGGAAGGGGAGAAAAACCTGTTGGCCGTGGTGGTAAACAAAGCGCCCGACGGGCAGCCGCAGGTGTCCAAAACCGGATATGTCAAAATCCATAAAAGCCGGATGACTTATTGGTGGGATTTTTGCCCCCGGATGATTCATTTGGGAATTTGGGACGACGTTTATCTGGATGTTACAGGGCCGGTGCGCCTGGGGCAGCCGGATTTGGAGACAAAACTGTCGCGGGATTACAAAACGGCATCGGTGCATGTGACGGTGGAAGCCAAAGAATCGGAAATGTGCGGCGCAGCGGACAAAGAGGCGGCAGACACGGCGGAAAGCAGGACAGGGACGGCGGTTCAAAGAATGCGGTACGGCCCTAAAACCACGGTTACGGCGCGCCTTTCCTTTCAGGGACGGACGGTCGGGGAGGAGTGCGCAGCGCCGGAAGGGGGAAGGGCCGTCTTTTCCTTTCCGGTGGAGGAACCCGCCCTGTGGTGGCCGAACGGCTGCGGAGAGCAGCCTTTGTATGAACTGGAAGTGGAAGCGTATGCAGAAGGTGTGGTTTCGGATACACGCCGCGTGCGCTTTGGGATCCGGGAACTTCGCTTTGTGGAAAACGAAACCCCGGACAAGACGGCGCGGCCCTATACGGTCTGCGTAAACGGCAGAAAACTCTATCTGAAGGGATATAACTGGGTGCCCATCGACGCGATGTACGGCGTGCGGCGTCCCCAAAAGCTGGAACGCCTGCTGCGGCTTGCCGCGGAGGCGCATGTGAACTGTCTGCGCATTTGGGGCGGCGGACTGATCGAGCGGGAGGAGTTTTACGACCTGTGCGATGAAAAGGGGATTCTGCTTTGGCAGGAATTCATCCAGTCCAGTTCCGGTATCGAGAACGAGCCTTCCTGCGACGCAGCATTTCTGGAACTGATGGAGCGGGAGGCCAAAGCCGTCATTCTGCGCAAAAAGCACCATCCCGCATTGGCGTTATGGGGCGGAGGCAATGAACTTTCCGGGCCGGAAGATTCCATGATCACGATGGAGGAGCCGGTGATCGGCTTGCTGGGCGCACAGGTGAAAAAGTACGATCCTTCCCGGTATTTTTTGGAGTCCTCCCCCACAGGCCGGGTTTTTCACAATACCCTGGAAAATATTCAAAAGGATCCTTTGGGACTGCACGATGTGCACGGCCCCTGGGAGCATCAGGGACTGAAAGAGCAGTATGCGCTTTACAATGCGGGCACATCCCTGCTTTCCAGCGAGTTTGGGGTGGAGGGTATGGCCAGCTTGGACGTTCTTTTACGGCATACGGATCCCGCCCGTCTCTGGCCGCCCAGCCGGGACAACGAAGTGTACTTCCACCGGGGTTCCTGGTGGAACAATTATCCGCTAGTGCAGGCGTGTTTCGGCGGAAAGCTTGGGGAGATCGGGCAGGCGGTACGGGCCAGCCAGTTTTTACAGTATGAGGGACTGCGGTATGCGGTGGAAGCCAACCGCCGCCGGGCGCTGACCTGCAGCGGCACGTTTCCCTGGCAGTTTAACGAACCTTTTCCCAACCATACCTGTACCTGCAGCGTGGATTATTATGCGGCCCCCAAGCCCGCCTATTACGGCGTGAAGCAGGCATATGCCGAAAATACGGTGACGGCCCGCTTTGCGGGGCAGTCCCTTGCCGGGGAACCAAAACTGGAAGCACAGATTTACTGGCAGTCTTCCTCCGGCATGGCCTGCGGTTTGGTGACGGCGCGGATCTGCGACCAAAAGGGCCGGATTGTGGCAGAACAGACGTTTGCAGGGCCGGACGCCGCAGAGCCGGAAAAGAGCGTTTTGCTGGGAACGGTTTTTTGCCGGACGGAGGAGATTTGTACACCGGTCTGCTATCTGATCCTTTCCGCAAAGGCGCGGGGGACGGCGGAAGAAGCGGCGTCCAACCGGTATCTGTTTACCAAAACTTTGCTGGAAGAACTTTTGTGCCTGGAAAAGACGCAGATTCGCTGCGAAGTACGAAAAAATACGGAGGGATTTTCCCTTACGCTGCAAAATACAGGTACTGTAGTGGCGGCCGGAGTGTGGATGGAGGATACGCAGGGACTTTCCCAGGACGGATATCTGTATTTTTCCCAAAATTATCTGCACCTTTTGCCGGGGGAGAAGCGCTGTGTATATGTAAAACAGGAGGGAGGCACAGACAAAATCCTGCGCGTTGGCGGCTGGAATGTGGAAACCGTCCGGGTTGCGCTGGAAGAAAAGCCGGACGGCTAACCATCATCCGTTTATGCGTCTCCCCAATCCTATTCACATTACGCTTTCCAAAACTCTTCAACTTCTTTCAGTATTTCTTCGTGGGGAAGAATGGTAGCCTCTTCGATGCTGATGTTTGTTTTTTGCAGATAATATTGGATCAGATGGTATCCGACGGCGTATCCCGCACAATAGGGCAGTCCTGCTTCGGGGAAGCATTGCATCCTCGCCATTTCATCGCCGTACAAATAGGCCGTGATGTTTTCAAAGCCTGTTGTATCCAGACCGTCATAGAGGATCTCTTTTATCAGCGGGAATAGTTCGGGATCCGTTTTGCGCACCCATGGTCCGAGAAATTCTCCGCCGTGTATGGCCGTGGCATAGTTCTCCGCCAAACCCTCTCCCACAAGCATCTCGCCAAGGGTTATGTCGTTCGTCCATTTGATAAACTGGTATCTGACATTATGATTGGTTTCATGTGCAAGCGCGGCGGGGAGCTTTTTCAGATTGTTTTCGGTTGGGATCAGCCATCCCATCACGAAGCCGGGAATGCCCCCGTCCCCACAATAGCCCTCATTCATTTTTGTATAAGCATTTTCCGGATCTGCCAAAAAAATGGAAAACAAATACTCCTGCACTTTGAGTGCTATCCCCTTGCAGGTAAAGCGTTCCAGGGCGTTTTCGATGGACTTTTGGCAGCCATCCCACAGGTTCGGATCAGAAATGGCTTCAATCCAGTCCTTTGTCGTCAAATTCACTTTGGACGGGGGAAAAAGTCCCATCCTGTTATTCGCCATGATGATGTCATAAGCGCCTTTTTTAGACGCTTTAAGGGGGATATGATAGTAATCCCATTTGCCCCGAAAGGGGAGCATTAATTCGTAGCGGTATATGTCATCCTTTTTCTCCTGATCCGCGTTCATTATTTTTCTGTAAACATCCGGTGAATATACACTCTTCACAATCATAACAGCCTCCCTGCCCGCTTTGGCGGGCGTATTCACGGTTGAAAAACTGTCGCGTTTCCCCTCGTATTTAGCCGGTATCAGCCGCAATAAGCCTGTATGGCTTCCTTCATAAATACTGCCGTTCCTTCCCCTGCGTATGCATCAATGTTTTTTGTAAACTCCCCGCCACTGGCATACATCATCCCAAGTCCGCTTAAAATTTTGTCCGTACACGTATAAAAGTGTTCCGTAAAAAATCTTTGCAGTTTTATGACCAATGTCCGGGCCGCTTCGGATGACGGATCAGTGCCTTTGATTTCTCCAAATTCCCTGCATATCCGCATACATTGCGCGGCTAAAATTTGATTTTCCTCAGGTGTGCGGTTTTTTGCTTTTTCCTCATATTCCCTGTATTCCGGGGAATTGCCCCATGCTGCTTTTGCCCGCGCGGCATATTCCTCCAGCCTGCTTTTGTCAAATGCCGAAAAATCCATATACGTTGCGCCTGACATTTTGATTGCAGAGTTTATCAGGTTTTCTAAATGGTCTTTTTTTAGCTGCAGCAGTGTTATTTGCTGCGCCAAAGCTTTGTTTTTGTCAAAATCCGGACTTTCCATAATGCTCCTGATGTCTTTCAGCGGAAATTCCAGTTCCCGAAACAGTAAAATTTGCTGCAGCCGCTCCAAATCTGTATCCGCATATAATCTGTATCCGGCATCGCTGTATTTGGACGGATGCAGAAGACCGATTTTGTCATAATATTGGAGCGTGCGAATACTCACTCCCGTAAGTTTGCTCACCTCATGTACCGTCATCATGAAAATGTCCTCCCCGATTGCACTATTATAAACTATGACGCTGCGTAAGAGTCAATACATTTTTGCCTGGATCACGGAAATTTAGAGCTTTTTCCATACAAGGAGGGCAATGCCATGATGAAAACAAAGATCACCCCATTATACGAGAGGCTTTCCTGCGACGACGTTTAATAACTCCACCTCTAATTTGAGGACTGAGTATAAAAACATAGGTCACTCTACACAATCACTAGGGTGGCCTTTTGTTGTATTTGCTCAAATGAGAATTCGCAACGATATGCGAAAATCTATTGTAATGAGCATAGAATTATGGTATAATTTTTGCTGGATATTTGTAGTTCAAAGCACGCTGGGTAATACCAGCTGCGACTGTTAGCATTGGAGGACGGTCATGTCGATTTCATATAACAGATTATGGAAGTTGCTGATAGATAAAAATATGAGCGTTGCTGAAATGCGTAGGGCTGCTGACATTGCACCAAACACAGTCACCCGGATGAGGAAAGATCAGGAAGTAACCATGACAGTACTTGAGAAAATATGCGAGGTTCTGGATGCGGATTTCGGAGATATTGTTGAATATAAAAAATAGCGTTTACGGAGGAGTCTCATGTTAAAAGATAAAAGCATGACATATGTGACGCTGTTTAGTTCGGCTGGTGTTGGCTGTCACGGGTTTCAGATGGAAGGATACCGTTGTATTGCTACAAACGAAATCATTGAACGGCGGATGCAAGTACAGCGTTGCAACCATAAATGTGAGTACGATTCCGGCTATATTGTCGGCGATATCACATCGGATGAGATTAAACAACGGATTTATGCTGAAATTCGCAAATGGAAGCATAAAGGCAATGACCGTGTAGATGTCATCATTGCTACGCCGCCCTGCCAAGGCATCAGTGTCATTAACCACAAAAAGAATGACAAGGAAATAAACAGAAACAGTCTTGTAGTTGAGTCTGTTGAGATTATTCGACAGATTCATCCAAGATTTTTCATTTTTGAGAATGTTATGGCGTTTCAAAAAACGCTGTGTATCACTCCAGATGGACGGACTGTGCCAATCGGAGAATACATCAGAGAGGTTCTCGGAAAAGATTATATTATCTCTGGGCGCATCTTAAATTTTATGAATTACGGCTCGAATTCCTCCCGGACGAGGACGCTGATGATTGGTGTCGATAAAGCGTATCGGAATAACATTACTCCATATGATCTTTATCCAGAGTTCAGACCGGAAAAGACGCTACGGGAAGTAATTTACGATTTCCCAAGGCTTGAATGGGGAGAAATTTGCACTAGTGATTTTTATCATGCGTTCCGCACATATAAACCTGAGATGCGGGAGTGGATTCATGACTTAAAAGAAGGTGGATCCGCATTTGATAACGATGTGCCTGAAAAGCGACCACACAGAGTAGTCAACGGCAAGATCGTTGAGAATATCAGGAAGAATCGGGATAAGTATACAAGGCAACCTTGGGATCGCTTCATTCAGTGTGTGCATACCCGCAATGACCAGTTGGCGGCACAGAATACGATTCACCCGGAGCAGGACAGGGTTTATAGTATACGGGAACTTATGGCAATGATGACAATTCCAGGTGATTTCCGATGGGTGGACATGAGCCTTGAAGAATTGAACGCGCTTTCGGACGAGGAAAAACTGGATGTCTATAAGAACCATGAAATGAACATTCGGCAATGCCTGGGCGAGGCTGTTCCAACTGAAATCATGCGCCAACTTGCCGTAGCTATTCATAGCAAACTGATGCAGAAAAGGTGTGAGTCCATTGAGATCAACAGAGTCATTGCGGATAATCAACTGGATGACCGGAAAAAACTGTGCGCCTTTCTAAGGGATAATCCTATGGAATTGGATGTGGCATCACTTATACGGATTACAGAACTTTGCAATGCCCGCAGGGAGAAGAATGCCGCATTTTACACCAACAAATTCATCGTGAATGAAATCATGGGCAGTTTGCCAACATTCAGCAAAGATGAAATTCGGATATTGGAACCGTCTGTGGGTGCAGGCAGCTTCATTCCCTTTCTCTTCAAGCGATATGAAAATGTTCCTCATGTTATTCTGGATGTGGTCGATATTGACCCGGACAGCATCGAAACCTTTGATATCATGCTGGAGAAGCTTGACATACCACAGAACTTTACAATCAATCGGATATGCCAGGATTTTCTTACCTACCGCACGATGTACCGATATGATTTGGCGGTTGGAAATCCTCCTTTCTCTAAATTGAGAGAAAGAACGCCGGAAATCGAGTTAAGCCTTACATCAAATGCAAATCAGGTCACAAATAATCTCTCGGAGATGTTCCTGGAAAGGTGTATTCAGTGCAGCGACTGTGTTGCACTGGTACTGAATAAGACTCTACTCAGTACGGATGAGTTTGAGGACACGAGGAACCTTTTGCGGCAGATGCGAATTGAGACCATTATCGACTTCGGACGCTACGGTTTTACAGGAGTGTCGATTGAAACCATGTGCCTTATTGTATATCCAAAGATGAAACCGAAAGAAACGACAGTCTATAGCATGAAATTCAATCGCAAATCTGTCCGGGAGCAGTCTTACTTGACAGATAAGAGATTTCCGTACTTTATAATTTATCGGGATGAGGAATTTGATGCAGTAGCGGACAAGCTGCTCTTTGATGTGTTTTCTGTATTCCGGGACAGACAGATTACAAAGTCGATTACAAGCCAGAATCAAGGAGTTCCCTCCCTGTGGGTAATTAAAGCAAGGAACATTGACGATGATGGACAAGGTGTCACTCATATTTCAGGCTATGATGTATATTTGCCAGAGGAAACGGCTGTCTCTCTTTCCGCATATCGTTATGTGGACGATGGCAGTGTCTATCTTACACCGAACATGACCTAT
>DERU01000169.1:0-273 GCA_002361095.1 Lachnospiraceae bacterium UBA3332 | reverse complement strand
TATCTTACACCGAACATGACCTATAATCCGCGGGTTATTGAGAATCTTCCCAGAACTATTCCGGATGGCTCTGTTGCGGTTTTAATTCCGAAGATACCGTTGCGGCTCACCAAGAAACAGAGAGCGTATTTCTCCACTGAGGAATACAGAAGATTCTACAGCATTGCGAGAAACTTGTCAACGCAGTCGATTAATGTGGATAAGACGAGTGTGTTTTTTTATGGGGTGTTAAAAGAGAATGACAAGTAACATTTTACAAAGGTTTCTGGATGA
>DERU01000058.1 GCA_002361095.1 Lachnospiraceae bacterium UBA3332 | reverse complement strand
GATATGACCGAATACGCAAGGCAGCACAGCGATAAGGCAGTAAAAAAGACTTTAAGCATCCCCATGTGGCTGAATACTCTTTGTGAAGAAAAAAGCATCAACTTTTCAAAAGTATTGCAGGATGCCCGATTGACAAAAGTACAATCGCTATGACTGGCAGTCCAAAACAGAATATGCTTACTTTAACTTTTACAGGTTCCGTACCTTGAACTCCTTTTCCACTTCACGCCGCTGATCCCGTTTGGCGATATCCTGGCGTTTGTCATAGAGCTTTTTCCCCCGGCACAAACCGATCTCTACCTTTGCCTTTCCGTCCTTAAAGTACACCTGAATGGGCATGATGGTATACCCCTTTTCTTTACATTTTCCGGCAAGCTTGTCAATCTCCCTTTTATGCATCAAAAGCTTCTTCACCCGCAGCGGATCCCTGTTAAACAGATTCCCCTTTTCATAAGGGCTGATATGCATACCGTAAACAAAGATTTCTCCATTATCGATCTGTACAAAAGCCTCCTTAATGCTGCACTTGCCCATACGCAGGCTTTTCACCTCCGTTCCGTGCAGCACAATCCCGGCCTCATACTGTTCCTCCACAAAATAATCGTGGAATACTTTTTTATTATTCGCCACCAATTTGTGCGCTTCTTTTGCCATCGCTGTCACCCTTCCGCCAATACAAAATCTATGGTTCTGTTAAAACGATCCGCAAACGCTACCTCTACTTTGCATTTTTGCCCAAGCTTATAGGTTCTTCCTGTCGCCTGTCCCACCAGTTCGTAGTTTTTCTCGTCATATACAAAATAGTCCCCCTTCATGCTGTTTACATGGACGAGTCCCTCCACGGTATTTGGCAGTTCCACATACAGGCCCCAGCCGGTCACCCCGGAAACCACCCCTTCAAACACTTCCCCGATGCGCGCCTCCATAAACTGCACTTTCTTGAGTTTGTCCGTTTCCCGCTCCGCCTCGTCGGCACGGCGTTCGGCCTGGGATGCCTGTTTTGCCACTTCCGGCAGCAATTCCCTGTAATGGTCAATCCGCTCCTGCGTCATCCTGCCCCGCAGAAATTCCTTGATGATTCTGTGGATCTGTAAATCCGGGTACCGCCGGATGGGGGAAGTAAAATGACAGTAAAAACGTGCCGCCAAACCGAAATGCCCGCTGCAGTCCACCGTATATCCCGCCCGCTTCATGCTGCGCAGCGTCAGTCTTGCAATCAGCATTTCCTCCTGCGTCCCCTCCACCTGGTCCAACAGCTTTTGCAGTTCCTTGGGATGGATGGCATAAGCATCCCCGGAAATTTTCGGGTCGCTGCCCTGGCTGCGCCGGATATGATACCCGAAATTATGGATAAACAGCGCCAGCTTCTCCATTTTGTCCGGTTCCGGCGCATCATGCGTCCGGTACACAAACGGCGTTTCCAGCCAGTAAAAATGCTGCGCTACCGTCTCGTTGGCCGCAAGCATGAAATCCTCGATCAGCTTTGTCGCCACGTTTCTCTCATAGGGTTTGATCTCCAGCGGATTTCCTTCCCCATCCAAAACAATCTTACACTCCGGGAAATCAAAATCCACCGCCCCGCGTTCCCTGCGTTTTTTTCTGAGAATGCGGGAAAGCGTCTCCATCTGCTCAAACATGGGAACCAGGGACGCGTACTCCCGTCTCGCCGCCTCGTCTTTCTCCTCCAGAATCTTTTTCACGTGTGTGTAACTCATGCGCCTGTCCACACAAATTACGGATTCCACGATCTCATAATTGACCACGTTGCCCCTTTCGTCAATTTCCATCAGGCAGGAAAGGGCAAGCCTGTCTTCCCCGGCGTTCAGCGAACAAATGCCGTTGGAAAGCACATGGGGAAGCATGGGAATTACCCTGTCTGTCAGATAAACGCTGGTTCCCCTCTCCCTTGCCTCCCAATCCAAGGCGGAATTTTCCTGCACATAATTGGCGACATCCGCAATGTGTACTCCCAAATGATACCGTCCGTCCTCCACCGTCAGACTCACCGCATCGTCCAAATCCTTGGCATCCTCCCCGTCGATGGTGACCATCCGAAGCTGACGCAAATCCCTCCGGCCCGCCATGTCCGCTTCGCTGACGCAGCCGCTGCCCGCCACGCGCTGTGCCTGATTGAGTACCCGCTGCGGAAAAGCCTCCGGCAGTTCGAATCCCCTCACAATGGAAAGAATGTCCACGCCCGGATCATTGATATGTCCCAAAATTTCCACAATCTTCCCTTCCGGGCGGCGGTTTTCCTTTCCGTAATCGGTAATCTCCACTACCACCTTGTGGCCGTCCACCGCTCCGTTGCTTTTTTCCTTGGGAATAAAAATATCCGACAAAATCTTGGGGTTGTCCGGAACCACAAAACCGAAATTCTTATTCTGTTCATAAGTTCCCACCGTCTGTGTGATGGCGCGGGCCACAATCTCCGTAACCTCCGCCTCTACGCGCTGCCCCCTGCCCTGCTGCAAAATCCGGATTTTTACCGTGTCCCCGTGAAACGCGCCGTGCACACATTCCTCCGGAATATAAAAATCATCCGCAATATCCTCTACGCGCACAAAGCCAAACCCTTTGGCATGACCGGTAAACACACCTGTGAGTTCCTTCTTTTCAGGCTTTTTGTAACGGCCCCGCTTTGTCACCTCCGCCAGGCCGTCCTGACAAAGGCTTTCCAAAACCCGTTTAAACTCTTCCCTCTCTTCCGGTTTTACCTGCATAAAAACCGCCATTTCCTTCTCTTTCATCGGGACATAACGCGGATCCTCCAGCAATTGCCCAACCAGTTTTCTCCGTTTCTCAAATAATTCCGTCATAATCCTCCCCATTTCCAAACGGTTATCAAAAATGTGTGCCATGCGCACACGCCGCGCCGGGCGCGGCTGCCGCCAGGCAACTTTTCCCTTA
>DERU01000069.1 GCA_002361095.1 Lachnospiraceae bacterium UBA3332 | reverse complement strand
CGTCCCTGCCGGGTATATGCTCAACCTGTGCCTCAATTTTAAATTTGAGTCCGCTTAAAGCCGCCTTGGAACGGATTGTCACCGTCCATGTCCCGTTTAAGGGAATATTACTGCTGCTGTTCAAATAGTTATTGTAATCAATGGGTTTCGACAGGTCATACCGTCCCTGGCTTGGCGCGGTCAGAACCTTGCCGTTGGGCGCTGTAATCTTTAAGGATGTAATATCCAAGTTGCTCGTAACAATACTTATAATAAGCATTATTACTTTATTTTTATATAGTATAATACATAAGTAAACTCATGTAAATAAAGCTATTTTCGGTCACACGGAAAGACAAAATTTTTGATCACTATTCACGGCCTAAAGGCCACTCATAGTAACCATTCGGAGCAGTATTCCCAAACAACCGGACTTACCGCCTGTGCCGGAGCAGCCAAAAGGCACGGCTGCCCGCTTTAGCGGACGTAAATTCACGGTTGAAAAACTATCATATATGGTTTTTCAACCTATCATCCCTGCTCGGACAGGTAGATGGCGACCTCCTTCTGAATAGCCCTCACTCCTTCCTCCACGGACATTCCTCCGGTCAGTACCGACGGTCCAACTTTCATCACCGCTTCCTCCAAAACCTTATTACCCTCCAGACAGTGATCCGCCTGCTCCACCAGTTCCTTAAACCGCTTTGTGGTTTCCGCTCCCGGCCACCCGTTTCCAAACTCCACCTCGCCGTCCGGCCCTTTAAAACTTCCTCCGATCCACTGATCCTGCCATTCGCACAATTTATCAAAAGCGGCCCGGTTCACCGGAAACGCATCGCTGGAATACACCTCCTGCACCTCCCCGGAAAAGAACAGGCGCACAAAATTCTCCGCCTCCACACTGCACTGTGTCTGCGCACAGATCGCCAGTTTATCCGTAGGTACGAATCCGGGGCCATCCTGCCCTGCCCACAGACCAAACGCATACCCTTCCTCCTCTTCCATAAAATGACCGACGCCCCCGATATCCAGAAGCATCATGGCAGCCAATCCAAATGCCATTTTTCCGGTTCCCACCGCGATATCGTCTGTCCGTGTCCCCAGCGGCGCCGCTCCGTTATAGTTTCCGAATCTTTCCACAAACTCCGGTGTCAGTCCGGTTTTATCCACATCATACATCCGCTTTGCCTGCACCAGAAATTCCGCAAGCGCTTCCTGATTCAATTCCTTGCCGGAAAGCCATGCCGGACTGCACACGCTCAATAGCTGTGCCAATTCCTGCTCCGGCGACTTTGCCCCGGTCACTGTGGAATTTACCAGATTACCCGCATACTTTTCCACTGCGTCCGCCAAGGATGCCAAGTCGGTCACGGAACGGATATCTTCTTCTTTTCCCACAATCAGCGGCAGGGTAAAACCGGCCGGAGCCATAAACGTCCCTTTTTCCGTCTGATAAGTATGCACAATGTTTGCAAAAACGTCCTGATCGGACGCGACCTCTTCCAGCAGTTTTCCAAGGTCTTTTAACAACCCCTTTTCCGCATAGATATTTCCGTCTATCCCATCCAGAAGCAACACGTCGGGACCGTTTCCTCCCATCAGGGCAAGATTCAGGTTTTTTAACGCGTCCATTCTGGTTACGGCACTTTCCTGCGGCATTCCTGCCTCATAGCTGACGTAAACGTCCGGATACTGTTTCTGATACGCGCTGATTGCCTGCCGCAGCCTGCCATTCTCCTCCAGGCTGTATATTCTCAAAAGCTTTTCCGGTATGGTGGGCTCATTGGGGTCATAAGTAAAACAAACCAAATTGTCTCCCGTATGGAGCAGCAAAAACTCCCCGCTTTCCAAAAGCGCCACCCCGCAAATTCCAATGGACGGATCCCCGAAGGAAGAAAGGCTGCCTTCTATCAACTGTTCCATGACGTTGCCGCCCAATACATGCCGGTACAGCCCTTCCCTGCATGCCAGATAGCAAATGCCCTCGTCTGCGCCAAACAGATACGCTCCCACGCAGTCCGAATTGCCGCCCAGCCTTCCGCTTAAATACTCCCTGCAAAAATCATCCAGTACCGTATCCCCTTCCTGCTGCGCACCCGTTTCCAGATTATAAATTTCCACGCCGCCCTCTTCCAGCGCCAGCAAAAGCTTTCCGGTAAAAGCCAGCATCTCCGGGGACTGCGCCGCCGTAAACAAAAGCTTTAACGATTGTTCCCGGGTATCAACCGCGTAGACCCTGCCCCGCAGACTGCTCCCGTACAGGCGGCCGTCCGGCCCGAAAAAGAGCTTATGAACCCAATCCCCGTCCTCCAGCGCGGCATTTATTATAGAAGCCGTTCCGTCCGCACCGGCATATAAAACCGCCGCCTCATCCGTCTCATAATTATGGTCTCCCACCGCGATACTGCCATCCGGGGCAATTGCCGCCGTATCGACATACTTTACTTCCCTGTCCGGGAAAAATTCCGCAAGCGTTTTTTGGTCTTTCCAGCTTTTTCCCTGATCCTCTGAAAACCAAATTCCTGCCTTATCATCGAAATAGGCAAGTCTGCCGTCCCCTAACAGCGACATGGTTCTTCCCAGCACTCCGGCATCCTGTGGCAGCGCAAAGCTGCTCTCCATGTATCTTCCCATGGAAGTCACGCTGCCCTCCGGCGATTCCTGCACGCCTGTTTTAACCGGCTGCGCCGACGCGCTCTCCTGCGTGTTCCCCGTCTGCTTTTCCCCTCCCGTATTCCCGACACTGCCGCATCCGGCCGCCGAAAATACCAGGGCAAATGCAAGCAGAAACGCGGTTAACCTTCCTTTTCTCCTCATCCAAAACCTCTCCTTTCCTGTTTCGGACGGCCAATCACACCTACATGCCGCCCTCTCTTTTTAATCCCCATTCCGGAGCGTTTACGCGACGGGTTCATCTGCCATCAAAGCTATTTGCGACGCTCCGGCACAAACAGCCGTGTGAAAAATAAGCCGTCAGGCTTATTTTTCACACTACCACACTTATCTCTAAATTTCCTCTACGCATACACGCCGAAAGCGGCAGGGACAGACAGGCTGCAAAAAACGGCAGGCAGCAGCCAT
>DERU01000060.1 GCA_002361095.1 Lachnospiraceae bacterium UBA3332 | reverse complement strand
CCCTTCCGCCTGACGCTGCCGGATGTTCGTCCGCTCATTCTCAGCCACAAAAGACAGCACCTGCAGAACAATATCACTAAGGAATGTCCCCATCAGGTCTTTTCCCCTCCGAGTATCTAACAGAGGCATATCCAGCACCACAATATCTACCTTCCTCTCTTTTGTAATGATACGCCACTGCTCTAATATCTCCTCATAATTCCTTCCCAGACGGTCTATACTCTTTACATAAACCAAGTCGTCCTGCTTCAGCTTCCGTATCATTCTTCTATACATAGGACGGTCAAAATCCTTGCCCGACTGTTTATCCACAAAAATATTCTTTGCCGGAATGGATAAGCCCTGCAAAGCATCCATCTGCCTGTCTTCATTCTGTTCTCGGCTGCTGATCCGAACATAGCCATACACGTTCGCCATAACTCCCTCCTTCCTGATAAAACAAAAACATATCTCTTCTCCCAACATTTTTCTGCCTGCCAGCCTCCTCGCCAACTTTTCTTTTACCGAATAAAGGTGTGAATCCATCATTTGCACATCCGGTATCATATTACAAACTCTCCTTAGACGGGCAATGCTCAATTCCAACTTAAACATTCCATTTCATGGCAGTGCTTTTTATATATTCCATAATTTCTCAGAATCAAAATCAATTTTTTAATTCTGATTCTTGACGTGTCGGACAAAATGACCGTCACGTTGTTAATCCATATACGGGCCATCAATTTGTAAAAACGTCTTAACCCTATCATTTCCTTCTGGCATAGGCTGGATTCCATGCTTTTTTTGCATGCCCCCTTGTGCCGCCCGGCGTTACTCACTGTACCGCGGCACAAACCGAATAGACAGAACCTGCTAGCTGTGATGGGGTTTTGGGCATCGCGCTTTCCGACCTCCAAATACTTTTCAGATCCATTGGCAGCACTTGGGCCATCGGCTTCCCGGCTTTTATGGACAGTACAACGGTCTTTTATATATCTTTTCCTACAAACTTCACCTCCATTGCCAAAAGTCGAAAGAGCGGCTGCGATGGAACCATCGGCCAACAAAAACAGGGAATCCTCAAATCCGCACCCGCAGACCGTTCAGATCATCAGCCCAAGTGCCGACAAGATACCATGCATTTCCAAATTCAATGCAGATCGACTTCCAGCGTCCATCCAGACATAAAAAAATAGCGTTAATTCCCCTAAAATTTCGGCATTGTCAGGGACACAGAAAACGGGTAGTGTCTTGCCGACACCGCCCGTTTTCTGTGTTGTTTTTCAATTGTGTTTGCACCACTTCGTTTATCCTCCGCCCTGAAAGCGGTATGGATTATTTTTTTCCTTGTGATCGGGAAAAGAACCCTCAACCTTTCCTAAAAGCTAAAAAAAGCAGGACTGCATCCTTCCGTTATGAAAGTGTATAGTGTAAACAGCTTCTATGTCCTCCGGTCTGCCGGTTCGCAGCAGCATTCAATGCGTTACCTTTCCGATAAAATCCTGTATCCTTGCCTGCCCGGAGGAAAATACCTCTTCCACACATCCCTCTGCCAGAATTTCCCCTTTTTCCAAAAAAATAACCCGGTCCGAAATTTCTTTGGCAAACTGCATCTCATGGGTCACAATGATCATGGTCATTTTTTCCTTTGCCAGTTCTTTGATGACCTTCAATACCTCCCCCGTCAGTTCCGGATCCAGCGCCGAAGTGGGTTCGTCAAAAAAAAGGAGCTTCGGCTGCATGGCCAGCGCCCGGGCAATGGAAACCCGCTGCTGCTGCCCGCCGGAAAGCTGGCAGGGGTAAGCCTCCTTTTTATCCGCCAGCCCAAACCTGGAAATCAGCTGTTCTGCGCGTTCCCGCGCTTCCCTTTTGGAAAGGTGTCCCACGGTCACCGGGGCATCCATGACATTTTTGAGTACGCTGTAATGGGGAAACAGATTGAAGTTTTGGAACACCAGGCCAAACCGGCGCCCGATCCTGCGCAAATCCTCTTTCGGCGCATATATGCAACGTCCCTGCGCCTCATACGCCGCACGCTCCCCCATATAGGCCAATTCCCCCGCATCCATTTTCTCCAACATGGCGGCGCACCGCAACAGCGTGGACTTTCCCGACCCCGAAGGCCCGATGACGGAAACCACTTCCCCTTCCCGCACCGTGAGGGAAATATCTTTCAAAATTTCCTGCCCGTCAAAATATTTTTTCAAATGACGAATCTCCAGTAAAACCTTTCCCGCCATATTTCCTCTCATTCCGCCGCGCATGCGGCACCTTCCGTCTTTCTTATCTGTAGTAATTCAGCTTCTTTTCCACATACTCCATCAAAGACGCCACAAGGAGATTAAAAAAATAATAAAATACGCCCGCCACCATCAGCGGCATCACCGAAGCCTGGGACGCCGCAAATTGCTTTGCCACGGTAAACATCTCCACCTGGGCCAGCACAAAGGCAAGGGAAGTATCTTTGACCAGCGTAATCATCTCGTTCGTGACGGGAGGCAGAATGCGCTTAACCACCTGCGGCAGGATAATTTTGCCAAATGTCTGCCCCCTCGTATACCCCAATATCTTCGCCGCCTCATACTGCCCAACCGGGATGGATGCAATCCCGCTTCTGTAGATTTCCGCAAAATAGGCCGCGTAATTGAGGACGAAAGCAAGAATCACCGCGCCGAACCGCCAGCTGTTGGTGATCTTAATCCCGAATACATAATAAGGGGCAAAATACACAATGACCAGCTGCAGCATCAGGGGCGTGCCCCGCATAACGGAAATATAAATTTTGCTCATCAGACAAAGCAATCCGTTTTTTGCCATCCTCCCAAAAGCCAAAAGCAGGCCCAGCGGCAGGGAAAAAAGCAGCGTCAGTACAAAAATGGATACCGTCACGCCAAATTTTTCCGTCAGCTGCGGAAGCATCACGATAAAATTATCCCAAAATTCCATCCACCCCTGCATGGTGTCCTCCCGTGGCAAACGCCCCTCTTATGTTTTACTCTTTTCCCAGGCAAATACTTTCCGGAAGACCGAAATCGCTGTATTTTTCCGCAATCTTTAAAAAGGTTCCGTCCTCCGCCATCTCCAGCAGCGTCTTTTCCACGATATCTTTCAGTTCTGTGTTTCCTTTTAAAAATCCCACCGCGTATTGTTCGGAAGCCAGACGCTCACTGCCGTCCTCCCCTTCCAGAATGTTATACTGCCCCTCTGCACGCTGCAGGATATTATAAGAGGCCACACCAATATCCATGGCCAGCGCGTCAATGGCGCCCGCCTCCAAATCCATAAACGCCGTATTATAATCCGCATACTGGTTTAAGGTGGCAAAGGACGCAGCCAGCGCGATGTTGTCCGGGTTTTCCTCATCCTCCAGGGCAGCCAGCGCGGAAGATTCCTTTTGCACACCGACTACTTTTCCGGCCAAATCCGCTTTTGTGGCAATTCCCGAATCCAGGGCCACCACAAATACCTGACTGTTATCCACGTAAGGAACCGTAAAGGTATACTGCTCCTCCCTGCCGTTCATGGTAAACCCGTTCCAAATACAGTCAATGGTTCCGGAAGACAATTCCATATCCTTGGTATCCCAGTCGATGGGCTGCTTTACCAATGTCCAGCCGTTTCTCCTGCAGACTTCCTCCGCCAAATCCAAGTCAAACCCCACGTACTCTCCCGAGGTATCTTTATAGCCATAGGGCGGAAACTCCGCGTCAAATCCGACGGTAAACGTGGTCCGGCCTTCCTCTGCCGCCGCACCCTGTGACGAAGGCTCCGCCGAAGCCTCTTCTCCCGCCGCGCTTTCTTCCTGCTTTGTTTCCCCGGCTGCGTCCTGCCCGCCCTGCGCCGTATCCGCCTGCTGCCCGCAAGCCGTCATGGATACTGCCATTGCCGCAGTCATCATCAGTGCCAAAATTTTCTTTTTCATAATTCCTCTCATTCCGCCGCGTAAGCGGCATTTTCATCTGTGTCGGCTTTGGGATCTGCAATCCGGTATAGGCAAACAGGGCGACGGCCCGGATTGTGCATGCCCTTATACTTTCCCCCTCTGCCGCTTTATCAATTTATCATATTAAATCAAGCGACACTAATACTAACATGAACCGCCCCTCCTGTCAAGCCCGCTCTTGCGAATTTCCACTTTGCAGGTGACAGTTCAGCCCTGATGGCAGCAGTTTAAGGCGGGAGGCAGGCACTCGGACCGAGCGGAAGCGGCAGCGGAGGGTGCGGGAAGCGGCAGCGGAGGGTGCGGGAAGCGGGCAATCATACCGGTTCAGTCTACAGCCCCTTCAATGATACCGCCGCCAAAAATATGTCCGTCCTCATAAAAGACTGCCGACTGTCCGGCTGTAACCGCACGCACGGGTTCGTCAAAAATACATTCCAAACGGTCCCTGCCTGTCATCCGGATCATGCACGGCGCACCCTTATGGCCGTAGCGGATTTTTCCCGTCACCCTTTTTTCCCCCTCCAAGTACTCCTGCGCCATCAGGTTAACCCGGCTGCAGACAAGGCGTGTCGTATACAGTTCCGCATCCTCCCCAAGCACTACCTCATTGGTATCCGGTTTGATCTGCGTCACAAATACCGGGCGCCCCATGGCCAACTGCAGACCCTTTCTCTGTCCGATGGTATAATGCGCGATCCCCGCGTGCCTCCCCAGCGTCTTTCCGTCCCTGTCCACAAAATCACCGGGAAGCAAAGCGCCGCTTGTCCGGTGTTCCTGTTGCAGTGTTTTTTCGATAAAGGCCGCGTAATCATGATCCGGAATGAAACAAATCTCCTGACTGTCCCGCTTGTGGGCCACCGGCAGTCCGGCCTCCTGCGCCATCCTGCGCACCTCTTCCTTGGAATATTCCCCTATCGGCATCAATGTGTGGCATAGCTGCTCCTGTGTCAGCCTGTACAGCGCGTATGTCTGGTCCTTTTGCGTCGCTGCGGCATTTGCCACCGAAATCCGGCCGTTTGCCAGACGTACCGGCCGCGCATAATGACCCGTGGCAATCCATTCCGCCCCCTGCCCCTTTGCATACTCCAACAGCGCCTGCCATTTAATCCGGCGGTTACACATCACACAGGGATTGGGGGTACGCCCCTGCAAATACTCCTGTACAAAATACCTGATCACGCTTTCCCGGAATGCGGTCTGTACGTCCATCGTTTCCCATGAAATTCCAAGCGTCTGCGCCACGCCCAAAGCATCCTCTTCAACCGCTTCCATCCCTTCGAAATGGCGCATGGTCACCCCAAGCACCTCATAGCCTTGTTCCTTGAGCATCCATGCCGCCACGGAAGAATCCACTCCCCCGGACAAGCCCACTACCACTTTCTTTTTCAATCCCATTTCCTCCCCGTTCTTACGATCCGCACAAACGCCGTCCCCGCAATATGCATCATCATAACAAAACCCTCCCTGTTCTGTCAACTGCACCCGGCCGCATATACATAGGGCATGACGAAACTCATAACAGTTCAGGCAGGTCTGACCTGTTACCGAAACTTAGTAACGGCCCGGACATTTCCGAACCGCTGCACCCTTTGCGTCAACCCATAAAAAAGGAGACTGCTATGAAAAAAAATACCTTGCTCAAAGGTACCTTCATCCTGACGCTCGCCGGCCTGATCAGCCGCTGTATCGGCTTTTTTTACCGGATCTTTCTCTCCCGTATGTTTGGGGAGGAAGGTATCGGAATCTATGAACTGATGAATCCTGTCCTCACCCTCACGTTTGCCCTTTGCACCTCCGGCATCCAAAGCGCCATATCCAAATTTGTGGCCGGACAGCCGGAAAAAACCGGCGCAAAAAACAGGCTGCGCATCCTGTTTGCCGGTCTTTTCTTTTCCGGCATTCTTTCCGCTGCCTGTGCATTTTTGGTCTATATGAAAGCGGATTTCATTTCCGGCTTTCTTTTACACGAATTGCGCTGCGCGCCCCTTTTGCGGATTGCCGCCCTCTCCTTTCCGGCCGCCTGTATCCACGCTTGTAACAACGGCTATTTTTATGGGATTAAAAAGGCGGGGCTTCCCGCCTTCTGCCAGCTTTTTGAACAATGCTTCCGCGTCGGCAGCGTTTTTCTCTTCTGGAATTATGCCCAGAAAAACGGCGTTACTTTTTCCATCACCGTCGCCGCCGTGGGGCTGGTCATCGGGGAACTGGCATCCACAATGGTTTCCATTCCCGTAACCCTGTTGCACTTTGCCAGGCTTGGCGACCTCTCCCGCTGTCCTGCCGCTCCCCTGCGTACCCTGGCCGGCCAGATTCTTTTATTCGCCGCTCCCCTGTCCGCCAACCGCGTCTGCCTGCATCTGCTTGGCGCGGTGGAATCCGCCCGGATTCCGGTAAGCCTACAGCAATTCGGGTACACCGCCAAACAGGCATTGTCCATTTACGGCGTTTTCACCGGAATGGCCATGACCTGCATTCTGTTTCCCGGCGCCATCACCAACTCCGTTTCCGTACTCCTGATGCCGCTGATCGCGGAAGCAGATTCTACGCGAAACCGGCATGCCATACGCACCGCAATCCTGAAATGCATCCGTTACTGCCTGCTGCTTGGCTGCCTGTGTACGGTATTGTTCTTACTCACCGGAAATTTTATCGGTATCACGCTTTTCCACAGCGAACTGGCCGGCCGATTTATCCGCACCCTGAGCTTCATCTGTCCTTTCCTCTATTTAAATACCACCCTCTTTTCCATTTTAAACGGACTGGGAAAAACGGGATACACCTTCCTGTTCAATATGGCCGCGCTGCTGCTGCGCCTGGGTTTCGTTTTTTTTGTGGTTCCCGCCTTCGGCATCAAAGGCTTTCTGTGGGGTATGCTGGCCGGTCACCTGTTCATGAGCGCCGCCAGCTTTCTGACCCTGCGCCCCTACATAGCACAATCCCGGTAGACGGACAGACGCGGAAATCAAGGATACAGTTCAGCCCCAATGGCATCAGAGGATCCGCAGGCATAGGCAGCCTCCGAATGGCGGGCACAGGAGC
>DERU01000001.1:14711-15014 GCA_002361095.1 Lachnospiraceae bacterium UBA3332 | reverse complement strand
ACACACTTTTTTGATCCTTTATACGGTTAGTTATCACTCATATTCATAGAACCGCTTAAAATTTCCTGAAAATCCCCGGAAATATCCACACTGGCCGGTGTAATGATAAAAATAAAGTGGGAAATCTTCTGCAAATTCCCGCTGATTGCAAAGCAGGATCCGGAAGTAAAATCAATAATCCTCTGGGCGATGTCCACATCAAGACCCTCCATATTCAAAACAACGGTACGGTTGGAAAGGAGCGTCTCGGTAATTTCCCTGGCATCCTCCACGCTGGTGGGCTTGATTACACAAACCTCCATA
>DERU01000001.1:13998-14404 GCA_002361095.1 Lachnospiraceae bacterium UBA3332 | reverse complement strand
GGCTTGATTACACAAACCTCCATACCGTTCATGCCGATCTTTTTGGAGGACGGACGCATGGGCGTCACCTTCGGCGCCGGCTTTCTGCCCCTGTCGTCATCGTCATAGGAGTCAGCTTTCGCAATGTTCCTGATTTTGGGTTTCTTTTCCGTAGGCGCATCATCCTCATCATCATAGTAATCATCGTCATAGTACCCATCTTCATCTTCATCGTTCAGCTTCATGTAGTTTAAAAACTTGTCCATCACTCCCATTATAAAAACACTCCTTTATCTGTCATGCAGGCTTCTTGTCCCAAAAATCCCGGTTCCAACCCGGATATACGAAGCGCCCTCTTCCAAAGCAACCTCATAATCGTTGGTCATGCCCATTGACAAAACATACATAGATACATTATCAATGTTTT
>DERU01000001.1:0-13693 GCA_002361095.1 Lachnospiraceae bacterium UBA3332 | reverse complement strand
ACATAGATACATTATCAATGTTTTTCCGCGCTATGTCAACAGATAATTGCCGCAAACGCCGGAAATATTTTCGGTTGTCCTCCGGGTTTTGGGTGTTTGGCGCAATCGTCATCAGTCCTTTGATGTGGACTTTCGGCAGCGCCGCCACCGCTTCCACCAGCGCGCAGGCCTCCTCCTCACATACGCCGAATTTGCTCTCTTCCCCGGCAACATTCACTTCAATCAAAATATCCACATCCGTATCTTTCCGCACCGCCTCCCTGCTGATTTCCTCTGCCAGCCGGCAGGAATCCACACTGTGTATCAGAACGGTCTTCCCGATCAAATCTTTCACCTTATTGCGCTGCAAATGCCCGATCATATGCCAACGGATGTCTTTGGGCAGCTGCCCGTACTTCTCCTTTAGCTCCTGCACCCTGTTTTCCCCAAAATCCCGGATTCCCTGCGCATACGCCTCCATCAGCATGGAGACAGGCTTGGTCTTGCTCACGGCGATCAACGTAGCGCTTTCTTTCCCCCGTCCTGCCCGCTCCAGGGCTTTTTCCATATCATTTTTTACCCGTAAAATATTTTGTCCAACGGTGTCCATATATTATCCCCCAAACGCATTTTCAATCGTAAACCAGTTCGTCCAAATTATTGATCGACTGTGCGTTCAAAACAATATTATCATAAGCACTCAAGCCATAAGTCGTATTGGCTTTGATGATCGCATACTCCTCGTTCTTATCCAAAACCTGTATTTCCTTGAAATCCGCATAACCTTTATTAATGTTATACACCCCGTCCAGTGTCGCACTCCTGGATATCGTATAGCTTTCCTGGGAATCCGGCATGATCAGATGATCCCCCACAGAGAGGATGGCATTATCCAGATAATAGTCCGTCTCCGTCTCCTGATAAACCTGAACCGGCACAAACTCCGTCGTGAGCGCATTGTCCTCTCCTGCCTTCTCCACCAAAACCCCGCTGTTACCCGCGTTGCCTTTGGTGAGGTATTCCTTGGGAACCAGAAAAAACTCTTTTGTGACAATGGCGGAATTGGGCACTTTCAAACCGCTTTCCAGTTCCGTTAATAATTCAATTTCCAAAAACCGGTCCGTGACAAAAGTGACCATGGAATTATTGAAATCCAGCTTTGCAAAAACTTCCTCACCTCCTTTATCCAGAATCGTCACCTGTCCCCAGGATTCGTACTGGTTTTTGAGGAACCGCACCTTGACATATTCCGCCTCCTCCAATTCAGCGGCTTTGGCCCGGTCCACCTTAATCACGGCAGACCAGTTTTCATCGGTGGAAAGCTTGTAAAGCGGGTCTTTGCTTGCCACCAGTTCGTTGGTGATCAGCTGATTTTTTACATAACTTTCCTGCACAAAGTCCTCGCTTGTGATATCCTGCGCCGTTTTTTGTTCATATCCGTCCCAATAGTAGGAGATAATCCCCGATTCCGGTGTCCGGCAGAGCATAACCGGCTGGCCTGCGGAAACATCGTTCAGTTCTGCCAGATTTTCCAGTACATTAATATTGGCAAGTTTTAATACGGTTCCTTCCAACTCATATTTGAAATTATACACGGATTCAAAACGGTCTTTCGTAAAAACATTACAAAAAGCCGTGATGCTGCCCTTGAGTTCCTTAAGGTCTCCGTCCGAAAGCGCAGTATGCTCGGCTTCCTGCTCATTCAGTATCTCCCTAAGCTGCCCGCTCTCGTCCACCGTACATACCAGCTGTCCGCTGCCGACGCGTTCCCCTTCCCTTGCGTAATAATTGATATACCCGGAATACTCGCTTTCCACAAGCCTCTCCTCGCGAAGCGCAATCGCCGTGTACACATTGTTGGAGGACAGGGAACCGTTCATTACCGTATACGGCCTAATATTTTTTGAATTAAAAAAATAGCTGACCACACAGACCGTGATATACAAAAAAATAGCTCCGAAAATTACCATGCCAAGATTGATATTCAGCGGTTTGCGGTACTGTCTGATCTTTCCGTTCCCATTCCCCTGCGCCAAACCAAACCCTCCAAGAGCAGCTGCGCCGCAAATTGTCCTGCGGTTCCAGCCAAAACAGCGCCTTCCAAAAACAAGCCCCGGGGCTCTTCCGGGGCTTATCTAAAGGCGCACAATCCATCGTCATTTCCCCTGCCTACGGCACAGGCAGCGTTTCGATTCCATCCTTAAAGCGATACAATGACCTTCGCTTTAAGTTCCTCCGCAAGTTCCCCCTCGTTCCGGGAAACGCTGAGAACAAAATCAACCCCAAACTTTTCGCTCATCTTATCCAGCTTGGCGACAACAGGGCTGATATCCTGCCCTTCCAGACAGGCAATCTTCAAAAAGCTGTCAAAATACATCTGCTCCAAATCATGGTCCTGGGAAATTATACCGCCCACAAATCCCAAAAATGCTTCGCTATTGTCGATCATGTAATCCGGCGCCACAATCAGCCGCACTTTATTATTAAGTTCATACATATGTTTGGTACTCTTATCCAGATAGACAATGCTTCCATTGACCTTCTTGATCTCGGAATTTACTTTATCCAATAAGTGTTTGGTCTTGCCTTTCCCCTTCTCGCCTACAATTAATTGAACCATGGTAATCCCTCCTAAAGTATGCTTTCATCATATGATGTATCGTTACAGCCCAGTCCTGGCCGGACTGTAACGATACATCTATTATAGTTGAATTGTCCCAAAAAGACAACCTTTATTTTGTCAACCTACTATTTTTCCAAGAAGCTGCGTCATCTGCGTATACATCAGCTGACGTTCCTCGGATTTTAAAATCACCGCAATATAGGGATTACTGGCGGCGTCCCTCGCAAGTAAAACCAGACAGTTTTTAGCCGCGTTGGTCGTCCCCGTCTTGCCGCCTACCACATTGACCTGCTCCGGCGCCTGCGCATTGCCGCTCAAGTACCAGTTTGTATTCTTTAACTCCAGCTTCTTGGAATTGCCGCTGCTATCCGTATAGACGCTGTCATAATTGGTCATGCTGATAATCTCATTAACCAGTTCATACTTGGTTGCCTCGTTCAGAATCAGATACATATCGTATGCCGTCACATAGTGATCCTCCGCAGTCAGGCCGTGCGGATTGACAAAATGGCTGTTGGTCGCGCCAATCGCGCGCGCTTCCGCATTCATCAGTTCCGCGAACGCTTCCACGCTTCCGGAAATATGCTCCGCAATCGCCACCGCAGCGTCGTTGGCAGACCGAAGCAAAAGGGCATGGAGCGCCTGGTTGAGGGTCAGGGAATCCCCCGGCGCAAGACCGCATAAAGTCGCGCCGCTCTCCGTAATCACCACATTGGGCCCCGCCGTAATGCGGTCATCCGGATTCCCGTATTTTAAGGCCACCACAGCCGTCATCAGCTTGGTCAGACTGGCCGGATCCAGCCTTTCGTGCAAATTTTTGCCATACAGCACTTCATGCCGGTTCAAATCAAAAAGCCCTGCCGCAACAGCCTGCGACATATCCAAGTCCGTATCTTCCGCATTGACATTTCCGTCCGTCACACATAAGGAGGACGCAAAAGGATCCGCCGCAGCGGAAACACTCTGCTGCGTCACCACACGGAAACTGGAAACTTCATAATCCGGGTTATAGGCAAAAGCGATCTCTTTCTCCCCACAGCCACACAACGCAAAAAGGGGCAGAACCAAAAAAAACGCCGCCATCCATTTATTTATACATTTCACGCCACTCTAAATCTCCTCTGTCCAAGGACTTAATCAACAGTTCCGCCGTAGCCAGGTTGGTAGCCAACGGAATATTATGCATATCGCACAGGCGTACCACGTTATTGACATTCGGCTCATGGGATTTCGATGTAAGCGGATCCCTTAAAAAAATCACCAGATCAATCTGGTTATGCTCAATCTGTGCACAGATCTGCTGCTCCCCCCCCAAATGACCGGCCAAAAACTTATGAATGTTTAAATTGGTCACTTCCTCAATAAGCCTTCCCGTCGTTCCCGTCGCATAAAGCGTATTCTTACTCAAAATCCCCCGATACGCGATGCAAAAATTTTGCATCAGCTTTTTCTTTGCGTCATGCGCAATCAGTGCAATGTTCATAATACCTTCTCCCCTATAAGTTATACAGACTTTTTCTCTGCAGCCTGACATTGAGTACGAACCCAATCCCGATATACATGCTCCAAAGCGAACTTAGGCCGTAACTGACAAACGGAAGCGTAAGCCCGGTATTGGGCATCAGCATCGTCGCCACGGCAATGTTCATAAATCCCTGAAAGCCGATCAGCGTCCCTACCCCGGAAGCGATAATCATCCCGCTTACATCTTTGGCCGTCCTGGCGATCGCCACACAGCGCATGGCAATCAGGATCAGCAGCAGGATAACCGCCGCAGCCCCCACAAATCCCAGTTCCTCCCCGATTACCGCAAAAATAAAATCTGTCTGTGGCTCCGGAAGAAAATTGCCGTTCTTCACGGAGGCAATCTCATTGTTGTTTAACCCCTTTCCCCAAAGCTGTCCGGATCCGATTGCCATGACGGAATTTAATTGCTGATAGGCCTCCGCATCCGCGTATTTCTCAGGATCCAAAAATGCCATGATCCGGTTCCGCTGATAATCCTGAATCAACGTCTGCCCTTCCTGCATGACAATGGACAAAAAAACCATGACGGACGGAACGGCAACCGCCAGTACGCCTCCGATCACCTTCCAGCTCAATCCCCCCACAAACAGGATGACACAAAACAATAAAGCAAATAAAATGGTAGTGGACAGATCCGGCTGCTTCACGATCAGATACAGCGGCGGACCTACAAGCGCCACCGACATCACCAAAACCGGAAACGAATTGAGCTTGTCCTTATACTTCATAATAAACTGTGCATAGAATAAAATCAACAAGATTTTTGCAAGGTCCGAAGGTTGGAAGCGGAAAGCGCCCAAATCCAGCCATCTTGTGGCGCCGTTTACCTTTGTCCCAAAAAATTTCACCAAAAGAAGCGAACCCATCATCGCCGCATAGGCGAGCCAGTAAAACTTCAGGACAAAAGAATAATTCACCATGGCGACCACCATCATAATACACAAACCTGCCGCCATCCCCAATATCTGTTTATTTTGCAGGCTTTCCCTGGCGCTTCCGATGGCCAGCACCCCGATAATGTTAAGCGCCACCACCAGAATCACCAGCGGAAAGTCAAAATTCCTCAATTTGTATCTTTTAAACATATATACTCCCTGTGTATCAGGTGATCTTATGCAAATCAAGAATCGGAACGTTCGCATAAAGGGAAGGATTTTTGTTGCCCCTGCCCCGGCTGCTGGATTTGCTGACCTGTATTTCCATGTTCTCCGCATCTATCATCATATAGCGGGAAATCACCTTTGCAATGTCCTGTTTGATCATATCCAGCACTTCCGGCGAACAGTTGACACGATCCGAGATCAAAAGAATTTTCAGCCTGTCTTTCGCCACTTCGCGGGATGATTTTCGTTTCAAAAAATTCGGCAGCCTCATACTCTTCCCTCCTGACTTTTATGGAAAATACCGGTTACCCTTGTCCAGAAGGAGATGGACTGATCCAAATCCAGGTAGGGAATGTCCTGCCCCAAAATCCGCATGCAGATATTTTTGTAGGCACGCCCCGCCAGCGTATGGTTGCCCACAAGGGGCTCCCCCTGATTGGTTGCAATGACCACATTCTCGTCATCCGGAACCACACCGATCAGCCCGACGGAAAGAATATCCACCACATCCTCCACCGTCATCATGTCCCCCCGCTTGACCATGTCATACCGCATCCGGTTAATCACCAGATCGATTTTTTCAAAGGCGTTGGCCTCCAAAAGGCCGATAATCCGGTCCGCGTCCCGGATGGCGGATACTTCCGGCGTGGTCACCACCAGCGCGCGGTCCGCCCCGGCAATCGCATTTTTAAATCCCTGTTCAATCCCCGCAGGGCAGTCCAAAAGGATGTAATCGAACTGGTCACGCAAATGGTCAATCAGCTTCTTCATCTGGCTTTCGTTCACCGCAGTCTTGTCCCGGGTCTGGGCGGAAGGGAGCAGATACAGACCGGCATAACGCTTGTCCCGAATCAGCGCCTGCTTGACCCGGCAGCTTCCCTCCACCACATCCACCAGGTTGTATACGATACGGTTTTCCAGCCCCATCACCACATCCAGGTTGCGCAGACCGATATCCGTATCGATTAATACTACCTTTTTGCCGGCTGCCGCCAGACCTGTCCCAACGTTTGCGGTAGTGGTCGTCTTTCCCACACCGCCTTTTCCTGAGGTAACGACAATTACTTCACTCATGCAAAAACCTCCGAATTATGAAATATTGTCCCCCAAACAAGCAACGCTATCAACCAAGCTCATTTAGTAATTCATTGGTAATGGTCTGCGTGTGTATTTCCCGATCCTGTACAAATGCGATCTTTGGCTGCTGTTTCTTTGTTTTCATCTGCCATTTTGTTTTTTCTTTCGCTTTATATTTGAAATCTCCGATTTTCATTTTTTGCGGAGACATTTCAAGCGCCACAATAAAATGTTCGTTGTTTCCATCCCCTCCGGCATAAGCGTTCCCCAAAAGACGGCCGATCACGATGATATCCCTTGCGGAAATCACGCTGCAGCCGGCCTCCACGTCGCCAATCACCACCACACTCCCCTGCGTTTCCAAAATCTGCCCGTTGCGCAGATTCCCGCGGTAAAACTGGCCGCTGTCCTCGTCCGCGCGGGGAAAATAGCGTTCAAAGGTTTCCATCGTCTCCCGAAACCGCTTCTCCTTTTCCCGGTCTTTCCCTACCACACAGATCACATGCAGACTGGAATTACAGCTGATGGCATCCACCAACGCGTTTTCCTCTTCGCTGCTCAACGACCTCCCCTCAAAGGAAACCGCTACCCTCGCCTCCCCGAAAAACCTTGCGCCCTCCCTAAACTTATCCGCCACTTTGGGCAAAAGCAGTTCAAACGCAAGTTCCGGGTCCAAATGAACCGCGATTCCTCCTTTATAGCTTTTGATTACGACAAAACTACTGTTCATCGCCGAATACGCCTCCCTTGCTCAGTCACCTCCGCCGACAACCTCTTCCACATTCAGCGCGGTGTTCGACTGCGTCAGTGCACCGTTTTCATCCAAATCGTAATAATATGTCAACACTTGCTTTGAAATCTGTGAGGCATAATCGGAAGAATACCCGTTGGCAATCCGGATGGCCAAGGCAATTTCCGGTTTTTCATAAGGCGCGTATCCCACAAACAATCCATGGTTGGGACGGCTCTTATCTTCCTCTGCCGTACCGGTCTTTCCTGCAACGTTAACCGGAAAGTCCTGATAATATTTCTTATTCTGTACTACGCCGCGCATGCCGGTATGAATGGCATCCCAGTACTGCTGCGGCAATTCCACCGTGTTGCGCACCCGCGCCTGATAATCCTTAATCAGATTGCCCGTATGGTCCTCCACCCGGTCAAGCAAAGTCAGGTCAAAACAGGTACCGCTGTTTGCCACTGCGGTCACATACCTCGCCAGCCCCACCGTCGTAAAGTTATTGTTCCCCTGCCCGATGGCAGACACCACGGAAAGATCCGTGGAAACCTCCGGTTCCGATTCCTCAATCTCAATGCCGGATTTTTCCGTCAGTCCAAAAAGATCCGCATAATAAGTCAGCTTTTCGTTTCCCAAAGAAGAATCGTAACGATCCTGTTCCATCCCCAGCTGATAACCGACCTCATAGAAATAAATGTTGCAGGAATTCGTGATGGCCTCGCTCAAATTCAGGTTTCCATGGCCGCTGCGCTTCCAGCATCTGGGCTGGTAATCCGTAAACCGGGTGAAAATACCGTCGCAATCAATGTCGGCGGACAAATCCGTCACTCCTTCCATCAGCGCCGCCGCCGCAGATACCATCTTATAAGTGGAACCCGGCGCGGACCGCATCTGGGTCGCATAGTTCCACATGGGCCGTGACAGTTCCTCCCCGCTGACAATTCTTGCATAATAAGCGCTGTCCACGCCGTTAGCCAAACGGTTATTGTCATAACTGGGATAGCTTACCAGCGCTTTGACATCCCCGGTATCCACGTCCGTAATCACACAGGAGGCCGAATACGGATCCAGCGCCAGCTGCGCCGGGGTAATTTCCAGATTCCGGATCAGGTTTACCATGAAGTAAAAGGAGGATACCGCGTTGTTTTTCAGTTCCTGAATCCGCTTTTCGCTGGGATTGATCACATCCTGTTCCACCAACAGCATACAGACCTGCTTTCCGGTGATGCGATCCTGTTCGATCATATATTTAAAAATTTTTTTGTCAAAGGCAAGGCAGTCGATTTCCTCCATAATATAATCCACCAGATTCGCGTAAACCTCTGCGGAATCCACATACCGCCCGTCCACATCCATCTTGGTCACATCCACCCAGTTTTGTGAAATCGCATATTCCAGATATTCCCGGATGCCGACGGTTTCCTCCACCGTCCAGCCGATATACATGGGATCTTTTTCGTCCACCCCTGCCAGCACATCATTCCTGCTCAGAAGGGTATTGATGATATAACTCTCGTAATTCTGCAGTTCTTCCGGAAGCTGGTTATAAGGAGTTGTCCCGCTTCGCAGTTCTTCCAAAAGCAAAGACATGACTTCCTCCTTGCGCTCCACATAGGCCTGGTAGACCTCCGCCTGCACCTCCCCCTCCCCTGCCCTGGAAAGGCTGGGGATATCTATGATTCCGTTGGTAAAAAGCGCGGCATACACATCGTCTATCGGAATCTTTAAATTGGCGCTGGTGATATCCGTAGGATCATAGTTTTTGACGTTGATAATTTTGTCCACCAAAATCCCCGCCACGAATTTCTCCAAAATGCCGTATACCGCAGCCTGCAGATCGGCATCGATGGTAATGTAAACATCCATCCCGGCTTCCGGCTCGATCCGTTCCTTCTGTTCGATGACCCGGCCCAGCCGGTCCACCAAAACGGTCTCGTTCCCTTTGATCCCCTGCAGGTACTCCTCCATTACTTTCTCGATACCGGATTTTCCCACAATGTCGTTGAGTTCATAGGTATTGCGTTCCGGAGTCTGCTCGACTCCTTCCATCCCCTCCTCACTGTTTAACGCGTTTAATTCCTCTGTGGAAATCTTTCCCGTATAACCGATAATATGGGAAAAATATGGCCCGTCCGTATATTTGCGGATGGTATCCACCTCCACCTCCACGCCCTCCAGTTCCTCGCTGTTTTCCTTAACCATCGCCACCGTCTCCTCCGAGACGTCCGTCGCAATCGTAATGGGAATGTAACGCTGGTAGCTGGTAATCGCCATATTATAGCGGATGGCAAGAATCTCCAGCAATTCCTCTTTTGTGTACCCCTGCCCCACCACGAAACTGTCCTCATCCTCCGGATCGGTCCGCTCCCCGATGCCGTAACGCTTTCCCAGATGTTGTACCACATCCGAAGCAGTGGCATTTTTTTCGATTTCCTTTAAATCCGAAATCCGGGCGCGTCCATAAACATCCGCCAAAAACCGTTGCAGCCTGGTTCCCGAAACATCAAAAGCAAAATCGTGGTTCTCATCCAAAAAAATATTGAAATCACAGCTTAGCTTATCGCCGTTTTCATGCAGGATGGAAATTACCTTTTTCAGGGCCGCATTCTTCCGCATGGTTCCTTTACTGTTGGAATCATACACATCCTCAATGGTGATGGAGTTGGACAATTCATTGTAAGCCAACAGCTTACCGTTACAGTCATAAATATTCCCCCGGGTGCTGGCTACAAAACGCTCCTTTTCGATTTTAAGTTCCAATTCCAGCTGCCTGTCGGCCCCTTCCACAATCTGCAGCTGAAACACCCTCCGCAGAAGCAGGAACGCAAGAAAAACAAACACAAAATACAAAAAGATGGTTCTGGAATTTATGAAATTCAGGAAATAATATTTTATCTTTTTCAACAATTATTCCGTACTCCCCCGTTCGCTCTTTTCAAACCTTCTGCTAATCCACAATAACATCGGATAAAAAAAGACTGCAACCACTATGGTATAGACCGCCTCCGGCAGGATAATATGTAAAAAGTAGTAGGAAAAATCCATCCTTGCCCGAAACAAAAACATAACGCCATAGCACACCGCATTGATCGCCAAATCCGAAACCGTAATCATCAGCAGTGGAAATTTGATATCCTCCGGATAAAACAACTGTTCAAACTTCCCGTTTAAGTAGCCGCACAGAAGATACAGAAGGGCAAAAAACCCCAGCATATCGCCCCTTCCCGTGCCGCCTCCGAAAGCGCAGAACAAATCCATCAAAAAGCCGCAGGCAAAGCCTGTCAGCATCCCGGTCACATCTCCCTGCATAAATCCGAAAGACGCAGTCAGGATAACCAAAAGGTTGGGCACAATGCCCCCGAAATCCAGCCGGGAAAACACGCTGGTCTGCAGCAGAAAGCTAAAAAGAACCAGCACAGCCGTCACAATCAGTTTTTTCATGGACGCCTCCTACTCCCCTGTCTGCTGCTTTAACTGCGTCACCACCAAAACCTCTTCCAGATGAAAAAAATCCACGGCAGGCATCAAGTAGCCGCTCTTGGTCAGGTTATCCGAAGTGGTATTGATGGAACTGATGTAACCGATCAGAATCCCCGGCAGATATTTATCGCTGATGTTGCTGGTGACAATCTTATCCCCCACGGACACCCGGTCGCTCCTGTCCGTCAGCTGGCCAAACCGGATCAGCCCGTCCGTCTTTACGGCCTGCAAATCCCCTGAAACCACAAGGTTTTCCGAAGTGGCCAGCACCGTCCCGCTCACATTGCTGGTGTCGTTGATGATCGACTGCACTTTCGCGTAATTGGGACCCACGGACACCACTCTTCCCACAAGCCCGCTGCCGGCCATCACATTACAGTCTACCGCGATGCCGTCCTCTTCCCCTTTGTCGATCACAAAAGAATAAAACCAGTTATCCCCCTCGTTGGCAATCACCCGGGCGCCGATCTTCTCATATTCGTCATAGGTCTGATCCAATTCATAAAGCGCCCTTAGGTTGTTGAGTTCATACCGTTCCTGCTGCAGCCGGTTATTTTCCAGCGTCAGCGCATCGATTTGCTGTTTGAGCTGCTCGTTCTCCAAAAGTACGTCCTCCAGCTTAGCAAACTGCACCGTCCGGTCCGAAAGATAGGAGCCGACCGTAGCGATCCCTTTTTGGAAAGGAACCACCACATAAGATGCGAGCCGCTTTAGGGGGCCTTCAAACAGGGAAGTCCGAAACGTAAAAATCATCAGCGCCACGCAGATACAGGAAAAAAGCAAAAGCAGATACTTACTGGATATGGTAATCTTTTTTCTCTTTTTTTTGATAACAGGACTCATTTGCCCATCCCTTCAATGGCATACGCGACCGACTTGTAATTTTCATCCTTCAGGATCCGCGCAAGTCCCAGCACAACGCTCTCGATCGGGCGTTCCGCCTGATTTACCTTAAGCCCCGTCGCCTTTTGCACCAATTCCGAGAAATGGGAAATCTGGGAAGCGCCCCCGGTCAGGTAAATACCGTGACGGAAAATATCCGCCCCCAATTCCGGCGGCGTGCGCTCCAAAATCACTTTGACGCTGTCTATAATCGAATTAAAATGTTCTTCCAGGCAACGGTTGATCAAATCCGTAGGAATCTCCCGCTCCACGGGAAGCCCTACCACAATATCGCGGCCGTAAACCACGGCTCCCTTGCCTTCCTTCTCCAGACTGCCGATGCTTTTCTTGATCTGCTCTGCGGTTTTTTGACCGATGAGCAGATTAAACTCCTTGCGGACGGCCTGCCGGATGGCTTCGTCGAATTTCAGTCCGCCGGTCTTAATCAGGCGGCTGAGTACGATCCCGCCCAAAGAGAGAATGGAAACCTCCGTGGTGTCGTAACCGATATTCACCACCAAAACGCCCTGTGAATTTTTGACGTCAATCTCCATCCCCAGGCCGTCGGCCACCGCTTTCTCCACCACCATGATCTTTTTTGCCTTCACATTGGCTTCTTTGATCAAATCGTAAAAAGCCCTTTTCTCCACCTCGGTAATATCAGTGGGTACCGCGATATAGTAATCGGCCGGTTTGATGTTTCCCTTGGAAATGTCATTGATAAAAAATTTCACCAATTCTTCCATGTTCTTGATGTCGGCGATGACACCGTTGCACAAAGGATTGCTGATCTGGATGTTGGACGGCGCTTTCTCATACATCTCATAGGCGGAATTGCCGTATGCAAAAACCGTTTTTTTGTTTGCAATCGCGATCATGTTCTTCTCGATCATGACCGAGTCGTCCGCCATGCTGTATATCTTAATATTACTCGTCCCCAAATCAATTCCAAACGCGTTGCCCTGTACCATTACTTTCTCCTTCCTTTATAAAAGTCCGGCCTCCTTGAAGCTGAAATACTCCCGTCCGCTTACGATAATGTGATCCAGCGGCAAAAGCTGCATCATTTCCCCCAATTCGGCCAGTCTTTTGGTAAGTTCGGCGTCCTCCCTGCTTGGCTGCACATCGCCGCTGGGATGGTTGTGCAGCAAGATAAAATATACGGCCTGGTATTTTAACGCCTGTAAAAATATTTCCCGGGGGGATACCGGCGCGCTGTTGACGGTTCCCACCGAAAGAATGCGTTCATGCAAAAGCCCTCCCTTTCCGTCCAGCAAAAGCAACAGCACCTGCTCTACCCCTTCCGCCGCCCCTGCAAACAAAGGACTGCAGTAACGCGCCACCGATGCCGGATCCGGAAACGCCACAAGCGTCTCCCGAAGCCCCAGGGATATCCGTTTTGCAAGTTCCGTCACACACAAAATCCGGACAGCCTTTACCTCCCCGATTCCCTTCACCTGCTTTAACTGTGCGACGGACAGCTGCCCCAGCCCCGAAAGCCCTTTCTTTGCCCCCACCGGAAGCGCCAGTACATCCTGCGCCAATCCGAGGGCCGGACACTCCCTGTACGCTGCGGGGGCGTCTTCCCCCGGCGGCGGGCCTGTCCGCAACAGGATGGCCAAAAGTTCCGCATCCGTTAATGATTCTGCCCCTTTTTGCACAAATTTTTCATAAGGAAGCGTATTGCATACTTCTTTTTCCATGAATTCCTCCGTTCTTTTCTCCCCAAAAACGGCGGCATTCACTCCCTCTTCAAATCACCCGGTAAATAAAAAGGGCGACCAATATCCCCAGAATGCTGGCGATGGTAATGCGGATGGTGAACGCAAACGTGATGCTGATGATACCCAGATCCAAAATCATCGGACTGCTCAATCCAAAAGTCTGTCCGAAATTTAAAAAGGAGTCCGGGGCCATGCTCCCCAAAAATCCGCCCAAAACAATGCCCGCCAAAACCAAAATCAGGCATGTCCAGCCATTCTTTCCCACTACTTTTCTCATACGCTACGTCCTTTGTCTTTTATGAACTTCTATCATATTATCACATTTCATGATCGCTGTATAGAAACAAAAGCTTAATTTTTTCGCACCGTCCGACAAAAACGCACCGCCCTACGACATTTCCCGGCAAAAAGTCATAACAGCTGCCCTTCGGAGATCACACCGGCCTCCACGCACCTCTGCAGGGATTTTAAAATGCCGAATTTTGCGTGCTGCCAGGTCAGTCCCCCTTGAAAATATGCCGCATAGGGAGGCTTTAGGGGGCCGTCTGCGGAAAGTTCGATG
>DERU01000237.1:2599-20341 GCA_002361095.1 Lachnospiraceae bacterium UBA3332 | reverse complement strand
ACGGCATCCGCCTATGAAAATCGCCGCGCGATGGGGCGGATGCCCGCTACCACCATGTTTTGCGCCCGGCGGCACCGTGAATTGTAACCGCTGGAACTTTCGAGAAGTAAAAATAGTAAAAAAGTGCTTGCATTTTGTGAAATGATGTGATATCCTAAACAAGTGCTGAACGATCAGCAGAAAATGGCTAGTTGGTCAAGCGGTCAAGACGTCGCCCTCTCACGGCGAAAACAGGGGTTCGATTCCCCTACTAGCTGTTGACTGTTTTTTAACAGCCCAACCCGAAAGAATGCTGAAAATCATTGATGATATGATTTGCAGCATTTTTTTTGCGTGCCGGTATCCTTCATATTATATAATGCGTCCAAACGGTTGACACCGCCAATCCTTCCAAAATTTATTCCCCCATGTTGTACGGCCGTCCTTTGCCAAAACCCTGCAGGCATGCGCTACCGCACCCGAATTTCCTCCTGGGTACTGTCCAAAACCACCGTACCGTCCCGGTCCGTCCGATAAATTTCCACATTCCGCTCCTGCAGCCTTTTCAACGTCTTTTTTGACGGTACCTGCCTGATACCGTCCTCGTCGATTCCGCATGAAATAACGGCTATGTCCGGCTGTGCGGCTTCCAAAAGCTTCTTTTTGGTGGAACTTTTCCCGCCGTGGTGGGCAACCGTCAGCACATCACAGGAGAGATCTGCACCGCTTTCCACCATGCGTTCCTCCAATCCTTCCTCCCCGTCCCCGTAAAACAAAAAGCGGTGGAAGCCGTCCGTAAGCATCAGCGCAATGGAACAGTCGTTCATTTCCTCCCGCGCGGTTTCGGGAGAATCGTCATGGGCCAAAACAGTGAAGGAAACATTCCCCAACGCATAGGTTTCACCCGGCTGCGGCCGGATACGAACGGGCTTTTTGGCTTCCAGCGCATCCAGCAGTCTCCCAAAGGTTTTCGTCCCCACCTGCCCGCGGGAAAAATTCCCCATCAGTACGGTTTTCACCGTAAAATAATCCAAAATCTGCGGTACCGCGCGGATGTGGTCTTTGTGGGGATGGGTCAGCAGCAAATAATCCAGCGTCCGCACCCCCTGCCCTTCTAAATATGAAACAATTTTTTGCGAATGCTCTTCGTCATTGCTTCCGGCATCAATCAACATAAAACGGCCGTCCGAAGAGCAAACCAGCGCGCAGCTGCATTTTCCCACATCCAGATAATGAACCGTCATTCCGACCGCAGCGGTATCCGGATTCTGCGTATCCCGCCCTGTCCCTATCCCTACTGTCCGTATACAAAAATATGCCAGCGCCACCAACACAGCCAGGCATAAAAGCCCTGCCTTGTATGTACGTACCGCTGTGGCGGCATCCTTCTTTTTCATATACCCGATTCCTGCGCCTTTTTTTTGTCTAATGCCCTGCGCAGCTTTGTCTTGATCCGCTGCAGCGCATTGTCCGTGCTCTTTTCATCCCTGCCAAGCACCCTGGCAATCTGACCGTATCCCATTCCGGTCAGATACAATTCCAACACCTGATACTCAAAACCGCTGAGTTCCTTCTCAATGGTTCTCTCCAAAATATGCAGATTTTCCCGGTCTATCAAATATTCCTCCGGACTTTTTTCCCACAAATCCGGAAATTTCAGGGCAATCCCGGCCTCCCTTGCCCCCTCATCCCCGCCGTCGGCTCTGCTCAGGGAAATATAGCGGTTCAGCGGCGCGTGCTTCTGCCTATTGGAAGCCTGCACCGCCGTATACATCTGCCGGGACACGCACAAATCCGCAAATGTGTAAAAACTGGCGTCCCGCCCTGCGTCGTAATCCCGCACCGCTTTGAAAAGGCCGATCATCCCCTCCTGAATGAGGTCATCGTTATCTGCCCCCAAAAGGTACATGGATTTGGCCTTTTTACGCACCAGTTCCTTATATTTTTCCATAATGTAGTCCATAACGCTGCTGTCCCCGTCCCTGAAACGCAGGATCAGTTCTTCGTCACTGTACTCTTCATAACCTGTCATGCCTGCGCTTCCCCTTGCAGCCGCTGCCGCACGATCTCATAAGCCAACACTCCCGCCGCAACGGAAGCGTTGAGGGAATCAATATCCCCTTTCATGGGAATGGCCGCCGTCATATCACAGTTTTCCCGTACCAGACGGCTTACCCCCGTCCCCTCATTGCCAATCACCAGTCCGATGGGGCCGCACAGATTCAGGTCATACATCCGTTTTCCGCCCATGTCCGCACAGACAAACCAAAGTCCTTCCCGTTTGAGGGCTTCCATCGTCTTTACCAGATTGGTCACCCGCGCCACCGGCGTATAATTTAATGCCCCGGCCGAAGCCTTTGCCACTGCAGCGGTCAGCCCCACCGCCCTGTTTTTGGGAATGACAACCCCGTGGGCGCCCGCCAGATTCGCGGTTCTGATGATGGCGCCCAGATTATGGGGATCTTCTATCCCGTCCAGCAAAAACATAAACGGCGGTTCCCCTTTCTGCCTCGCCAATTCCAAAATATCGCCCACCTCCGCATATTCGTAAGCGGCAATACAGGCGACCACTCCCTGATGCTTTCCGGTTGTGCAAAGCCGGTCAAGCCGTTCCTTCGCGACAAATTTTACCGGGGTATTCCTTTTTTGGGCTTCCCGCAGTATGGTCATGACAGGGCCGTCCTTACACCCTTCCTGCAAAAACAGCCTGTCCACCGTTCTTCCCGCGCGAAAAGCCTCAGTCACGGCATTTCTTCCCTCTATCGTAAACTCCTTATAACGCATATTGCTCCCGTCTGCCCGCTTTGGCGGGCACCCTAATCAGGGAAGTTGAAAATTTTTAATTTTCAATTTGCTCCCGCCCGCCCGCTTTGGCGGGCACCCTAATCAGGGAAGTTGAAAATTTTTAATTTTCGATTTGCTCCCGTCTGCCCGCTTTACAGAACCGTTCCGGTCAGTTCAAAACTTCTTTTCACCAAGTAAAACAGTCTGTCCATACGGTCTGTCAAATACAAAAATCCGTACAAAGCTTCCAGCCCCGTCGCCCTGTGATAATCCCTCAGGGACGCATTCTTTGCCGTCGTATGCGGATGGGCATTGCGCCCCCTTTTATAGACGGCATACTCTTCCTCGGTCAGTTCCTCCTCCAAAGCTTTCGCGCACGCGGACTGCGCGGCGGCCTTCACCACCTCGCTTTTCTTTTTATGCAGGGTATTGGGGGAGGCGTTCGCCCGTTCCACCACCAAAGTCCGTATAATCAGGTCGTACACACAGTCCCCCAAAAAAGCCAGCGTCAGCGGGGAACACCTTGCCGCATCCGTTTCCCTGCACGAAAAAGTTTTCCGGACCGCCTCCGGCAGACTCTTCATACCTTCTTCCATTTTACGCCCTCACGGGTATCCTCCAGCACGATACCTTTTTCCAAAAGCATATTGCGGATTTCGTCCGCCCGGGCAAAATCCTTCGCCTTTCTGGCCGTCTGCCGCTCCGCAATCAACGCTTCCACATCCACATCCAAAATCTGCTCCTTTTCCTCCACGGTCAGGCCGCAGATTCCGGTCAACACCAAAATCTCATCCAAAAGCGCCTGCAAAAATGCCCGGCTACTTTGCCCGTTTGCATAAATATTGCAAAACTTTACCAATTCAAATACCACGGCCAGCGCATCGGCGGTATTGCAATCATCGTCCATCGCCCCGTCAAACTGCCCGGCAAATTCCTGCGCTTTCACAAGAAGCTTCTTTTCCTCTTCCCTCGGTTCCTCCCCGCCGGCTTCCCGCAGGAAAAATTCCAGATTGGAAACCGCCGCGCGGATGCGGTCCAGTCCGTTTTTGGCCGCCTCCATCAGTTCTGCACTGAAATTGAGTTGGCTTCTGTAATGTGCCGAAAGCATGAAGAAACGCAGTACCATGGGATCGTATTTTTCCAAAATATCCCGCACGGTAAAAAAGTTGCCCGCAGACTTACTCATTTTTTTATTATCAATATTTAAAAAAGCGTTATGCATCCAGTAATGCGCAAAGGTCTTTCCGTTGGCCGCCTCCGACTGGGCGATCTCGTTCTCGTGATGGGGAAAGACCAGGTCCTCCCCGCCCGCATGAATATCGATTTCTTCCCCCAGATATTTGCGGCTCATGACCGAGCATTCAATATGCCAGCCGGGACGCCCGTTGCACCACGGGGATTCCCAGAAAGGCTCCCCCTCCTTCTTGGGCTTCCAGAGCACAAAATCCAGGGGATCTTCCTTTTGTTCCTCCCCGGATACCAGCAGGGAACGCTTCCCGCCTTCCAGTTCGTCCAGATTTTTGTGGGACAGCTTTCCGTATTCCCGAAAGCTTCTCGTACGGAAATAGACCGTCCCGTCTGCCGCCACATAGGCATGCCCCTTATCAAGCAGGGTCTGGATCATTTCCTCCATACCGTCAATCTCCTGCGTGGCCAGCGGATGCACGGTGGCCGGCATGACATTGAGGGAAGCCATGTCCTTTTTGCATTCCTCTATGTAGCGCTCCGAAATCACATGGGCTTCCACACCTTCCTCCGATGCCTTTTTGATAATCTTATCGTCCACATCCGTAAAATTGCTGACGTAATTGACGGTATAGCCCTTGTGTTCCATATAGCGGCGCACCGTGTCAAATACGATCATGGGCCTGGCATTGCCGATATGAATCAGGTTATACACGGTGGGGCCGCAGACATACATCCGCACCTTTCCCGGCTCGATCGGGCAAAATTCCTCTTTTTTCTTCGTCAAAGTATTATAAATTTTCATGGCTGTTCCCCTCCGTCCGCCTTTCTTAAAATCCCCAAACCAGGCGGATCAAAATTGAAATGTTTCAGGACTGCTTCAAATTTTTTACCTGTGCTTCCAGTTCCAGCAGCCTGTTAATCAACTCGCTGTTTGCCCTCTGCAAATCGGCAATGTCCTCCCGGACAGGATCCGGCAGATGCACCTGATCCAGCGTTTCCCTGGGCAGGGGCTGGTTGTCCCTGCGCACCACCCGGCCTGGCACCCCTACCACGGTGGAATTGGGCGGAACCGGGGAAAGCACCACGCTGCCCGCCCCGATCTTGGAATTCTCCCCTATCGTAAAAGAACCCAGTACCTTCGCCCCCGCGCTGATCATGACATTATCCCCCACCGTAGGATGGCGTTTTCCCTGCTCTTTTCCGGTACCTCCCAGCGTCACGCCCTGATAAAGCGTCACATTGTTGCCGATCACCGCCGTCTCTCCGATAATGACCCCGTTGCCATGGTCGATAAAAAAACCGCTGCCGATTTTCGCGCCGGGATGGATCTCGATCCCGGTCTTGCGCACGCCCCGCTGGGAAATCCACCTTGCCCAAAAATAGTGCCCGGAAAGGTACAGCTTATGGGCAATCCGATAATGCATCATTACTTTAAAACTCGGATACAGAAAAACCTCCATTGAAGAATGGATCGCCGGATCCCGCTCCCGGATAATCCGGATCTCCTCTTTGACATTTTGTATCAACCCCATGGGAACCTCCCGCACAACTTTTCTATAAGATAAAAAAATCTCGGCCGTTTGTCAACCGGTTTCCCCGAATTTTATGAACGCAAAACAACCGTTCGGCCAAAGGCCAAACTACGGCGGCAAACGCTTATTGACGCCGCGTTTTTTGTGCGGCTACCGTTTCGCACATCCCTGACATGCGCTGCAGCCGCCTGGGGATACATTCCGGTCATAGAGTTCCATCGGGCTTGTGAGAAGACAAACCGCCTGCGCGGAAATTCCTTCCTTACTGCCGGTAAAACCCAGTCCTTCCTCCGTGGTTGCCTTGACGTTGACCTGCAAAACCTCTATCCGGAGCGCATCCGCAATGTTTTGCCGCATCCGGTCGATATGCGGACGCATCTTGGGTTCCTGCGCAATAATCGTAGCGTCAATATTTTCTATGAGGAAATGATGCTGTTCCAAAAGTTCCCCCACACGCCCCAAAAGCTTTATGCTGCTGATTCCCTTATAGGCCGGATCCGTGTCCGGAAAATGTTTTCCGATATCCCCCAGCGCCGCCGCGCCTAAAAGGGCGTCCATAATGGCATGCAGCAGTACATCCGCGTCGGAATGTCCCAGCAAGCCCTTTTCATAAGGGATTTCCACCCCGCCGATGATAAGCTTTCTGTCTGCCGTCAGCCTGTGTACATCGTATCCCATACCGATTCTCACAACCGTTTCCCGCCTTTCCCTGCGGCAGTGTTTCAAAACGCTGCACGCACCCGTTTTCCAAATTGTTTCCCATCAATTATAGTATACCACACTTTTTCCCTCATGTGCAAAAATACGCCCAAAAACCAGCCTTGGAAAAGATAATGGTCAAGAAAACTTTCGGTTTTCCTGACCATCCTGGCTCCCTGCAAAACTGTTACGATTTTCGTGTTCTGTTCCCCCGCAATGTTACCCTGCGGACAAAAATCCGGAAATGTGACTGTTGTCATACATCCAGCATCCGGTATCCGACTCCCACTTCGGTAAATATATATTGGGGCTGCGCGGGCGTTTTTTCCAGCTTGCGCCGGATATTGGCCATATTGACACGCAAAATCCGGTTATTGTTTCCCATGTTCGGCCCCCAGATTTCCCGGATCAAAAAGTCATACGTCAGCACCTTGCCGGCATATTTTCCCAAAATTCCCACCAGTTTAAACTCATTCTGCGTCAAATTGGCGTCCTTTCCGTCCACAAATACCCGGTGCTTGTCATAGTCTATGACCAATCCGCCCACACAGTAACGGCCTCCCGGCCCGCCGTTGGGGGAAGGGTAAGAAGAACGGGAATGCCGGATTGCCGTGCGGATCCTGGCCAACAGTTCCGATGTGCCAAAAGGCTTTGTGATATAATCGTCGGCCCCCAAATCCAGCGCTTCCACCTTGTCCCTCTCGTAGGTACGCGCCGAAACGACAATAACCGGCATGGAAGACCACTCCCGCACGCGCCGCAAAACTTTTGCCCCATCCATATCCGGCAGGCCAAGATCCAAAATCACCAAATCCGGACACCTGGAAGTGATCAGGCTATATGCCTCCGTCCCGTTGGCCGCTGTCTCCACATCATAATTATTGGCTTCCAAAACGGTCCGGATAAAATTGCGGATGCTTTTGTCATCCTCCACAATGATTACCCTATCCTTCACATCCATCCCAATCCCCTTCCTCCCTTGGCAGCCAAAACGCCACACACGCGCCCCGCCCGTTCAGATTTTTCGCCGTCATATTTCCTTTATGCGCCCGCACGATGCTCATGCATACGGAAAGCCCGATTCCCATATTCCTTTTGGAATCATAGGTTTTTCCTTCCCGGGGCTGTAAATTTCCGTCAAATATGTGGGGCAGCACAGACTCCCGGATTCCCTGTCCGTCGTCCTCGACAAAAAAATCCACCCTCTTTGCGCTGCAGCGGACGACTATACGCACCGTTTTTGTGGTCTCCCCATGCAGCACGGCATTTTCCATCAGGTTTACCAGTACCTGCTCGATCAAAATCCCGTCCATGGGGACAAGAAGAACCTCCGGCGGCATTTCCACTTCCACCGCAGCCTCCGGAAATCTTTTTTGGAATTTTACCACAGCGCCGCCGATCACTTCCTCCACCACCTCTTCGCAGGTCGTAATCTGTGCGCTGTCCCCTTGTATCCTCGTGACGGACAGCAAATTTTCCACCACGCGTATCAGCCACTGCGCCTCCCCCACGATATCTTTGAGCAGTTCCAGTTTGTTCTCTTTCGTAAGCGCATCATAGTTTTCCATAATCCCGGTTGCGGATCCCAAAACGGAGGTCAGCGGCGTACGGATATCGTGGGAAACCGCACGCAGCAAATTTCCCCGCATTTTCTCTTTTTCCGCCTCCAGACGAACCTGCTCCTGCCTCTTGATCTGCGTAGTCAGGGTACTGACGCTCACCGCCACGGCCAGCATGACAAGAAAAGTCAAGGGATATCCTGTGATTGTGAAATTGAACGCAAAATACGGATAGGTAAACACAAAATTCACCCCAACCACCGCAATCATCGACGCCAATATTCCGTAAATATAACCGTCGGTGTAACGGGATACAAACAAAACCGCCAGCACAAACAGAAGGGGCACATGCGTATCTGTCGTCACAAATTTTTGCAGTAAAAAGCACACTCCGGTTGCCACCGCCAAAATTCCGGCCGTTATGCCGCAGTTTTTCAAATACGATTCCCCGATGGTTTCCCTGTTTTCCCCAGCCCGCATCATGTCCCTGCGCCCCCCCGTTTTTGCTATTTTAAACATATTTCCCCTGCAAGTCAACAGTCCTTTTTGCAGCCGGGACAGGAGGGGGCATGGCAGCGGGAAGGACAACATCCCTTTCCGGAGGCGCTCCCGCCCGAAAAACACGCGGCAGCTCATGGGACCGCAAAGAACCCAGCCCGGGAATTGCGCAAAAGCTACCTCCCATATCCGAATGGGATTCATCTGTCTCCATCAGCCGTATAAGGATTTTCCGTATTTTATTTTGCCGTAAATTTTCTGAAAAATTACTACCGGAAGGCTTACCGTAAGATAAACGGTCGGCACACCCCCCAACAATGCCATCAGAATCACCATAACCACACTAACAAAATTTTCCATGTCCTGTCCATCTCCCTATAGTCTCAATTGCCATGCCAGACACATGACAATGCGATCTTAGCATACCTTTTTACCTCCATCCATATCCGGGCGCGAATCTTAACCTACGGTTAACGGTTCTCCCCCATTCCTTAGCAAAAACTTAACCCTGCTTCCCTTTCTTCTGCAATGTTCCTTTTTTGTAAATTTCGTATGCAAATCGCGTATTTGGAAGACCGTAAAAACCCCTTTAAGATACAATAAAAACGTTACAATGACAGATACCGGTCTATAAAACTTTGAAAGAAAAGAGGAAAGACGAATGACACTCCGGCAACCGCGAAACCAAATTCCGGAAAATGAAGAATCCCCAAATGCCATCGGCATTGACACCGGCGAATCGATAGACAGGCTGACCAACTACTATTTGGGGCTTTACCCGGATCTAACCGGACAAATCATCCAGGAAATCCAACAAACCAAATTCCATTGAAAATAAACCGCTCCCGCCAAAAACGCATGCCGGCTGCCCTGCGCAAAGTGCAGGGCAGCCGGTTACAAGTGTAATCCCCGGATCATTTGTCTGAATCGCCATGAGCGAAGCGCCTCTGCGGAACAAGCGGCTAATGCCTCGCCATATCTGCGGTATACCCTGGGGACGGGAGGGCACGGGCGGCCATTTCTTAAATATTCTGTTTCAGACAGTTCTTGATATCATCCTCCGCATTGCTGATCAGCCGCAAATCAAAAGTATCCACCAGATACTGCAGCACGTTCGGACTCAAAAATGCCGGCAGGGTCGGCCCCAGATAAATGCCTTTTATTCCCAGACTCAGCAGCGCCAGCAAATCGGCAACCGCCTTTTGTTCATACCATGAGATAATCAACGACAGCGGCAGTCCGTTCACATCGGTGCCAAAAGCATCTGCCAAAGCCGTTGCAATCCGTATCGCAGAATAGACATCATTGCACTGTCCCACATCCAAAAGCCTTGGCAAACCCGCCACTTCTCCGAATTCCAGTTTATTAAATCTGTATTTTCCACATGCCAGCGTTAAAATCATACAGTCTTGCGGCACCATCTTTGCAAACTCGGTGTAATAGTTGCGCCCGGGTCTCGCTCCGTCACAACCTCCAATCAGGAAGAAATGTCTGATTTTTCCTGCCTTCACTGCCTCCACAATTTTCTCGGCATAACATAATGTGGCATGATGTCCAAATCCGACCAGGATTTCCTGCGGCTCCTGGTCTTCGGGATAACCGCCAAGTTCAATTGCCTGTTGGATGATTTCACTGAAATCCTTGTCGCCGTTTTCCTTTCTGCCGATGTGTTTGATTCCTTCCCAGCCTACCACATTCGTGCTATAGATCCGGTCTTTATAACTCTCCCTTGGCCGCATCAGGCAGTTTGTCGTCATCAAAATACATCCCGGCAGATTATCAAACTGCTTTTGCTGATCCTGCCATGCCCCTCCAAAATTTCCCACAAGATGGGGATATTTTTTTAATCCCTCATACCCGTGGCACGGCAGCATTTCACCATGCGTATAAATGTTGACGCCCTTGCCCTTTGTCTGCTCCAGCAGCATTTCCAAATCCTTGAGGTCATGGCCCGAAACAATAATAAAAGGTCCTTTTTTCATACGGATGTTGACCTTGTGCGGGGCGGGATTCCCATAAACCTCCGTATTTGCTTCATCCAGCTTTTTCATGACCGCAATTGCCGCTTCCCCGGTACGCATGGTCATCCGAATCAGTTCTTCCACTGTCAGGCTATCGTCCGTGAGGGCCTCCAGTGCCTGGATATAAAAATCATCTACCTGGTCACTATAATAGCCCAGTTCCCTCGCCTGATGCCCATAGGCACTGATACCTTTTAGCCCGTATAAAATCGTCTGCCGCAATGAGCGAATATCCGGATCCAGGGATTTGTCATACATAATCCCGGCCAGGGGCGCATCCTTTAACATCTCCGTTTTTGTTTCCGGAAGATTATAAGAAGCGTGGGCCGTATGGTTTTGGATCTCCCCTGCCATACTCCTTACATTTTCTTTAATCTCCTGCGATTTTTTCAGCAATTCCACGTGTTGCTTTGCGTCAAAATTCACGTTCGTAAGCGTTGTAAAGAGAACATTCTCTATAAAGCTTATCACGCTTTTATCAATCTTGTGTCCGTTTTCCGCCAACGATTTTCCGTAACAGCTAATCCCTTTGATTTGAAAAATCAATAAATCCTGCAGATTGGCAATTTCCGGCGTTTTTCCGCAAACGCCCAACTTTGTGCAGCCTTTCCCGTTCGCTGTCTGTTCACACTGGTAACAAAACATTTCATAGCCCAAATCCATATTATTTCCCATATGCCAACCATCCTTATCCATTATTTTTTATGGTAACAGTATTGGCCGGTAAATGAAAAATATACCCGCCCGGTTTAAGGCTGCCGGGCGGGGTTTCAAATCAGAACGAGACGATAAGCTGCATTTTAAATTTTTCTTCACCGTAAACCGCGTGCGGAATATCTTTCGGCATGATCAGCGTCTCGCCTTCCTTCAGGAAAAACACTTCACCGCCAACGGTAAAACGTCCGGTTCCTTCCAGGACGGTTACCATCGCATCTCCCCCTGCAGCGTGGGTAGAGATTTCCTCTCCCTTATCGAATGAAAAAACCGTCATGCTGACCTTATCATTCTGCACAAGCGTTTTGCTGACTACCTGACCGGGCTGATAGTCAATCTGATCCTTCAACTGCAGTTTTGTCTGTTTTTCGATGTTTTTGTACATCATGCATCCCCTTTTCTAATCATCAAGAATCTTTCCGTCAATGGATATGGTTATGGTTTGCCACGGAATAAATTTCCCGCTTTCCTGCAAGGCCTTTTTGACCGCCATCGTAAGCCCTCCGCAGCAGGGAACTTCCATCCGCACAATGGTAACGCTTCTGATATCGTTATTCTTTATTATTTCCGTTATCTTTTCACTGTAATCAACAGAATCAAGTTTTGGGCAGCCGATCAGCGTGACTTTTCCCTTCATAAAATCCCCGTGCATGTTTGCGTAAGCGTATGCGGTACAGTCGGCCGCTATCAGAAGTTTTGCCCCGTTAAAATAAGGGGCGGTTACAGGGGCCAGCTTAATCTGGCAGGGCCATTGGCCGAGTTGGGAAACTGCCGGCGGCATATGGGAAGGAACGTGTTCCGCTTTTGAAGGCGCCATTTGGCGTATCTGTGTACCCGGACAACCCGCATGGGGCATTTTTGTGTCCTGCTCCTTCTGTTTCTTCTGTTTGGCGGCAAGAACAGCCGCTTCATCATATGCGGGCGCCTCCCTTTCCTCAAAGCTGATGGCATCTGCAGGGCACTCCGGCAGGCAGTCGCCCAGACCGTCACAGTAATCTTCACGGATGAGCGCCGCCTTACCGTCAATGATAGCAATTGCCCCTTCATGGCAGGCCGCAGCACATGCGCCGCAGCCGTTGCACCTGTTTTCATCAATTTTTATTATCTTCCGGATCATTCTGCATTCCTCCTGATTGGATATCGTGTCCTGCTCTTTTTACCTCACCCAAAAGCGCGAGCAGGCCGGCCGCATCCATATCGTAACCCACATACGAAAGAGCCTTATAAAAAAGACTGTAGTCCGTGCATGCAATTTTTCCGGGTATCTGCCTGCGCCAAACATATGCCGCCAATTTCCGGATCTCTTCCAGTATCTGCAGCTTCGCTTCACGGACGACATCGTCGGCTTCATAAATACGGCGCATATCATAATCCGACGTATTCCCGCACGGAGCTGTACACGCAGCGCAGCCCGGAGCCACCAAATTTTTCTCTGCATGGATATCATCCACAATTTCCCGGAGCGCCTTGTCATCATATCCCGGATAGAGTAACGGAAAAGCCAGGGCTTTTATCACCAGACGATCTGTGCCGTCCGTTTTGGGATTATTGCTGCACGCGCCAACCAGTCCGATTAATGCGCTTATTATTTTATCTTCTCTCAAACCGCGCCCTCCCTGACTCAGACTTGCTCTAACAGGCCCAGTATTTTTCTGCAAGCGCGTCCGTGCGCCTGCCGATTTTGTTAAGCATTTCCCCGGCCTGCACGTCCCCGCAGGCATATTCCTTCATCAGCCTCCCCTCCTCGAAGCAAAGCGCATCATGCAGCGGCATATACTCGTCCAGCAAAAACAGCATAAACTCCACCGTCCTGTTTTCCCCATAAACCCTGGGAAGCTTTTCGCCCTCATATTGTTCCAGTACCGCCACCCGCCGCTGTTTTACGGCTTCTATCAGACTGTCTTTGGTACAGTCTTTTGCCAGCACGATCATCTTGGAAATCCCGAACCATTCCGCGTTTACGGTTCCGTGGGAATCGCTGCTTCCCACAACGGGCACGGCCTTTCCTTCCTCCCGCATCTGCTGCCATAAGCTGATCTGCAGCTGGTTCTCCTCCAGCGTCTGACCCCCCGTCAGTTCCATGGCGTCAAAAGGCTTATCCGAAAGCAGTTTCCTGTACATACCCATATGCATATGATAGGCCTCCTCCTGAATCCAACAGGGATGCACCATCACCGCAAGACCTCCTGCCTTTTTGATTTCCCGGTAAACCCAGAGCAGGGAAGCATATTCCTGCCGGTACGCGTTGTCCATTCCCCCCAGCTTTGCCGCGATTTCCGCCACCTCTTTTTCGTAACGTTCCGGATCCTGCCTAAAAATCCGGTTGACACTGTAGCTTCCTCCGAAATGAATGGTATGGCAATGATTTTTGGGCGGATGCACTTCCTCCCCGGTAAACAGGCGAAAGCTCAAATCCAGTCCTTCATAGGCCCGTATTGCCTCCAGGGAAGGTTCATATAAGCCGTGATCCGTAATGGACAAAAAGTCAAACCCGGCCCTTCTGTAATTTGCGGCCACAATCTCCGGCCCTTCCTTTCCGTCCGACCGGTTCGTATGGCTGTGCATATCGCCCCGGTAAGGCCGCAGCGCAAAAAAGTCCGGCAAAAGGGCATAAACGCGCAGTTCACACCGCTTTTTCCACGCCCCTCCTTCCTCTTCCAATACTGCCGCCATGTACTGCTGTTCCGTCAAAAAGTGCCACGAAAAGCAAAGGCATCCCTCCTGTAACCGTGCCTCAGCCAAAGGGTAGGGGGCGCCGGGCACTCCCAACATTGTCTCATTCATCGGCACGATCCGCACCCTGTATTCTTTCCCCTCCGCAAACGCCGCATGGCTGCCCAGCGGCTTTATGGTGATTTGCGCTTCTTTTTGGGTGCAAACCACCTTGGGATAAATATCGTAATATTCCAACTCGGTTTTCATCATCGCAGTCTCCCACTTTCTTTCCCAAAAATGTAAATTCTTTTTGTCCTTATCCCGTCACGGCCACCGTCTCCCCCGGTTTCACACAGACTTCCCTGCCGTCCGCCGCAAACCAAACCGTATAAGCCGTCGGATTATACACCCTGCTGTTGTCCGCACAAAAGACCAGCCGCCGGTATGCTTCCACATATTCGTAAATTTCCATATTGGTGGCATACCAGACATCCTCCCTGCCACCGGTATATTCCGCAAATTCCTCTATCACCTGCCAGTTATCCTTTTCCTCAAACTCATAGCTGTGCCCCCACAGGTAAAACAGCCAGGGCTCCCTTTCCGGGCTTTCTTCCACAAACTTTTTGGCAAGCGGCATCAGCCTCTCATCATTGTGGTGACAGGTCGCCTCCAGACGCAGCCAGTCTTGGGGAATCGCAAAACCGCCGGATGAAATCACCGTGCGCGCATACACGATACCCGCACATTTGAGGCATTGCACCACCCCGTCGCTGTATGTCCCGAAAGGATAGGCCATCCCCCGCACAATCCTCCCAAACTGTATCTCCAGATTGCTCCGGTCCTGCAGGATTTCCTGCATACAGGCCGCCGCAGGAAGCTGTTCCAAAAACGGATGCGTCAGGGCATGGACGGCTACCTCCATTCCGCTTTCCGCAAACAGCCGCGTCACCTGTTCCCGCGTCATTCTGCGGTGAACCGTTCCAGCAGGATAGACGGTTCCCTCCTCGGCATAGCAGCCGCTGTTCAAATTAAAAGTGCCTTTGAGGCCGTTTTTTTGCAGGATTTCCACCAGCCTTTTATCCTGCTCCACCCCGTCGTCATAACTCAATGTAAGCGCCTTTTTCTTTCCCCCAAAAAATCTCATAAACTGATTCATATTTACCTCATTTCCGCGCTGCTTTCCGCGCATAGCGAGTTTGTGGCAGGCAACGCGCAGACACAAATCTCGCGGTTGAAAATTTCAATTTTCAATCGTTCCTCCTTCTGCTTTCGCCTTTCATGCGGACAGTGCGCCGGTCGGGGCTTTCATGCTAAATCCGATAACCCCACCGTCACGATTTCGTATCCGCGCACCGCAATTTCATACCAGCCTTCCGCATTTTCCGGAATTATTCCCAAATTCTCCTCTATCACATTGGAGCGGTACGCCTGCGCAAATCCCTCTTTTTTCAGGAATAGCACGGTTTCTTTTCCGGTGCAGTTTACAAAACGCGCCATCCTGTCATTGGTATTGCGTTTTCCTTTCAAATTGGAAAACAGCATGCCTTCCCCTTTCCAAACCAGCCATGTCTTTTGGGCAGGCAGCTTTCCTGCATGCACGCCCGTCTGCACGGTCACACAGGGCGTCTGGAAGCGGTAAGCCGTTTCAAAGCCGCAGGCCTCCAGCAAATCGCCCGCAAAGAAACGCAGTTCATATTCCGCTACAATCGGACGCAGCTGCTGGGAACGCTCCGTAAAAAATACGCCCCAGTCTCCCAGTTCCCCTACGGCGCGCAGAAGCGTCACCGCCAACGCATTTTCCTGTTCGGGAAGCACTTCGTATTCATAAAGACCGATATTGGCAATCATGACGCCGCCCTTTTCATCGTTTAATCCCACAAAGCTTTGCTGGTGCTCGCATTTACAGGGATTTTCCCAAAGCCCGCTGTGCGCGTTGGGACGTTTTACGATCTCGAAAACGGAATCCGCATAATGGTGGGTACAGGCAATGCCGGTGGGAACCACCACCCGCAGCCGGTGGTCTTTTGCGGTATTATCAAACTCCGTCCGAAACCGCAGGGTGTCCGCCCCCCTCTGCAGGGTCACAAAAGTATGCAGGACAAGCCGGGTCATCCTGTCGGATCTGGCACAGGTTCTTTTCATAAACTCCACAAGCCCTTCCTGCTCTGCCCGCAGCCGGTCATCCGCAGATTCGGGAACCGTCAGGGTATGGGTAATCTCATAGGTCGCCTGAAAGGACGTATCCTCCAAAAGCCGGACCTGCGCCTCTTTGCCTTTTGTGAGGATCGCCGGATTATTTTGCGGACAAAAATAAATATATTCATTGCCTGCGTCCAGGGTATCTTCAAAATAGCAGATATCCCGGTAAATTTTCTTCGTGGCTTTGTCCCGCACCGTCAGCGTGCCGTCCCGGTTGATCGTAACGTCCAGGCATTCGTTCTCCATCCGGTTTTGTCCGGTGACCAAACTTGGGACAGCCGTCTGCGCGGACGACTTTGCGCCGGACAGGGTATCTGCATCCACCAAAGCATAAGAAGTATAGCCCAGTGCGGGCACATTTTCGGCAAACACGGTCACCCGCACCTGTCTTGCCATATAAGGCTTCCGGAAGCAGTCATCCGGCAGATCGTAACCGAATTTCACGCCCAGGTCCTCCACAACTGCCTCCGCGCGGTTTCCGTCCCGGTCAACCACACAAAAGGCAGGCATCCTCCATTCCTGCATCGCCGTGCGGCCGTCCCAAAGCCATTTGTTGTAATCCCGTTTTACATCCAGCACCGTCGTCACGCTTGCCGTGCGCCTGCTTCCCGTGGTATTAAACACGAGAAACGGAACCGTATTTTCCCCATACCGGGCAAAGCAGGACGTATCCGCCCGGTCCGCCAGCCAGCCGGACGCGTCCTCTATAATCGTGTCCGCCACCTCCCGGCTCCTGTCAAAGCGGATCTCCATTTCCTTATTCACCTGATCTATGCTGCAGCCGCAAATACTGTCATGGGGATGGTTCTGCATGAGAATTTTCCATGCATACCGCAGCCTGTCATGGGGATATGCCTTTCCTTCCCACGCGGCAAAAGCCGACAGCGGTTCCGCCTCCCGCTCCAGCGCCGTCTCACTCTGCCGGTTTAACCGTTTCAAAACCACATGGGAAGAACAGGTATTGACCAGCGTGTACCATCCGTTGGTTTCCTGGCTGGTCAGTTCCCCTTTCACCGTGCTGAGCCGGTTCTCCACCGCCTCCTTGACACTTTTTACATAATCCTCAAAATTGGAATGCTTAAATTCCAGTTCCGGGTACAGCTTTTGGGCCGTCGCAATCGCCGCAGACAAATCCTTCTGCACCGGCTGGTGGTCACAGCCGTTCATGAACAGCAGTTCGTCCGTCGCCGCAAACATTTGGGCTTTCGCAAGCTTTTCATCCCAAAACGCTTTTGCCGCTTCCTCTTCCACCGGAATTTCCGCCCCGTTGTTATACCAGTTGGCAAACAAAATCCCCAACAGTGCAGAACCGTCCGGCGCTTCCCAGATCATTTCGGAATAGGCGGATTCGTACTCCCCGCCCGTTTTCAGTTCATTGTTAAAGCCCACGGGTTTGACGCCGCGCCCAAAGGCCACCGCCTCCATGCCGGCCTGTTTTAAAATCTGCGGCATCTGCCCGGCGTTTCCGAAAGCGTCCGGAAAATATCCCACCTTTGTTAAATTCCCGTACTTTTGTGCATCTTCCATACCTGTCTGGAGATTTCTCACGTTCGCCTCCCCGCTGGTGAGAAATTCGTCCTGCAGAATATAGAAAGGCCCGATACGAAACCGCCCCTGCCTGGCATACTTTTCCACCGCTTCCCTCTTATCCGGGCAGATTTCCAAATAATCGTCCAGCATAATGGTCTGGCCGTCCAGGTGGAAGCTTTCAAACCCGGGATCCGTCTCAAACAGTTCCAGATTCGCATCCATCAAATCCAAAAGCTTCATCTTATGCCGCTCCAACGGCATGTACCATTCCCTGTCCCAATGGGAATGGGAAATAATGTGTACCGTCTTCTTTTTCATCGCTACTCCCTCCTGCATATCGCAAGCATAGCTTGCGATACTGCCACCGATAAAGAGTTTGGAAGT
>DERU01000237.1:1970-2256 GCA_002361095.1 Lachnospiraceae bacterium UBA3332 | reverse complement strand
AAGTTTACTTCCAAACTTTTTCCCTCCTTCACCCAAAGGCGGTGCGGCGGTCATGGCAAAACAGTACCGCCGTTTCCTTTATCCCCATTATAATGATTTCCGCCGCAATTGCCAATCACAATTTCTTTAGTTGTATCCCCAAAACTAACACACACGGAAAGTTTTTTCGTGACAGACACGAAGACGGACAGGCCCTGCAGGATGTCGGATTTTGGCGGAATTTCCCGTCCGAAATCCTGTAATCCTGCAGGGTCTGCCCGTCTTTGAGCCTGCCATAAAAAAGCCA
>DERU01000237.1:1293-1729 GCA_002361095.1 Lachnospiraceae bacterium UBA3332 | reverse complement strand
TCCCGTTTTTGACCCTGCCATAAAAAAGCCATGGTTTGACAGGCATACTGCAACATTTTATATCTCGATGTCCAACGGTTTGTCCAGTTCTTCGGAAACATATTTTCCGTTCTTTTTCCTCTGGCGCACGCATTCTGACAAAAGATATTCGATCTGTCCGTTTACGGAACGAAAATCATCCTCCGCCCAGGCAGCGATCTGGTTATATAATTTTGCGGAAAGGCGTAACGGAATCTGCTTTTTTGTATCCGCCATATCAATAGAGGCTTCCCGAATTTACAACCGGCTGGGCGTCACGGTTTCCGCACAGGACCACCAAAAGATTCGATACCATCGCTGCCTTTCTTTCGTCATCCAATGCAACCGTATGTTTCTCGTCCAGACGTTCCAGCGCCATCTCCACCATTCCCACCGCACCGTCCACGATCATCTTGCG
>DERU01000237.1:0-959 GCA_002361095.1 Lachnospiraceae bacterium UBA3332 | reverse complement strand
GATGCCTGCTGCCTTTGCAGCATCACCGCCGCGATCTCCGGCGCGTAGGCCAAATAAGTAATCCTCGCCTCCAAAATCTCCAGTCCGGCATCTGCCACCTTCCTCTGGATCTCGCCGCGGATACGGTCCGCCACTATATCACTGGAACCGCGCAGGCTCCCCTCGTCGGCAACGCCGTCCCCTGTGGTATCCACGTTGGGCGCCACGTCATACGGATATAACCGGACGATATTGCGCAGGGCGCTGTCACACTGCAGGGAAAGATATTCCTTGTAGTTATCCACCTCAAACACGGCTTTCGCGGTATCCGTCACCCGCCACATAACCGCAATCCCGATTTCAACCGGATTTCCCAGGCAATCGTTGATCTTCTGCCGGTTGTTATTGAGCGTCATGATTTTTAACGAAACCTTCTTCCCCACAGACTCTGCGGACGCCGCCTGCGCGGTCTGCGCCGCGGCGATCTCGAATGTACCCGGAATGCCGCTGACATCCCCGCTCTGTTTTAGCCGGGTCCTTGCGGCCGGATTCACCGCCGTACAGAACGGATTCACAAAATAGAATCCCTCTTCCCGGATCGTCCCCACATAATTGCCAAACAGTGTCAGCACCAACGCCTCCTGCGGCTTCAAAACCCGCAGACCGCAAAAGGGAATCCACCCGAGCGCCATCCAGATTCCGCCGATCACAATCATGGCAACCGCCCACCAGCCCGCTTTATGATCCGTCTGTATACAGCCCATAACAAAAACCGCTATCCCTGCCGCATACAACAAAATAAACAAAAGCAGCATCCCCATCCCGTTCTTCTTATTCCTTAATATCTTCTCCTGCATCTTACATCCCTCCTTCTTTTGATATCGTTATGATATCATATCAATATCCTTTTGTCAACTGCATTCTCATGGGGAACACGGAAATTCCTGCGCCTCCTCCGCCGCTTCCGCCCGGTCCGCGTG
>DERU01000291.1:7413-12270 GCA_002361095.1 Lachnospiraceae bacterium UBA3332 | reverse complement strand
ACGGCCATGGGGGGGCCGTAGGTATACCCCCATTCGTACGTCATTAAAAGGACGCTGTCCGCTGCCTTTCCAAGTCCCGGATAGTCCTTTCCCTCATAGAGGGTGCCTCTTTGATCCGCAGAAGTTTTGGGGGCGAGGGCAACCGATACCGTGTAACCGATGGCATGGATCGCGTCCCTTACTTTTTGGACAAAATCCACGTAAGCCTGACGGTCCTGCGGAAGGATATATTCAAAATCCAAATCCACTCCCTGGAACCCTTTTTCCAAAACGGTGTCCACCAGCTGGTCCACAAGTGTCTGCACTTTTGTTTCATTGTTTATTACCTCGTGGATCAGGAAATTGTTAAAGGCATTTTCGGCATCCCGGGGCGTCAGGGTCAGGATCNNCCAGTCGTAGCCGTAGTTGGGCACTCCCAGGAATATCTTTTCCTCCGGGATTTCCGTCACCGCATAGTCCAGCACCGCCCGTACGTTGGGCAGAGGAGCCACCGCCATAGGGGGCCCATAAGTATAGCCCCATTCGTAGGTCATCAACAGCACACTGTCCGCCGCCTCTCCAAGCCCCCGGTAATCTTTTCCTTCATAGAGCGTTCCCCTCTGGTCGGCGGAAGTTTTGGGCGCAAGGGCGACGGATACCTCATAGCCTGTGGCGTTTATGGCTTCCCGCACTTTTCGCACAAATTCCACATAAGGCTGCCGGTCTTCAGGCAGAATGTATTCAAAGTCCAGGTCTACGCCCATGAAGCCTTTTTCCAGAACGGTATCCACCAGATTGTCAACAAGGACCGCGGTGGTTTCCGGGCTGTTGATCACTTCGTGGATGAGCACATTGTTGAAAGCGTTGTCGGCGTCCCGGGGCGTCAGGGTCAGGATCGGCCTGGCATCGTTTTGCTTGGCCAGACGAATCATAAAGGCATCGTCCGGATAAGGGGCGATAAGGTTGCCGTCCATGGTGAAGCCGTAGGAAAAAACGTAAAGGCCGCTCAGCCAGGGCAGCGTATCTTCCAGCGTATCCGTCTGGATATAGGGATAGGCGTATCCCCCGGCATAGGCGCTGCGCTTTGGAAAATTGTCGCCGGCAATTCGGGAGGGCAGAAGAAGCGCCTGCCCGACGGCCAGACGGAAGGGGTAAACCAGCTGGTTGTTATAGATGAGGGCATCTGCGGAGACGCCGTAGCTTTGGGCGATGCTATCCACGGAATCTCCCGGTTTTACAATATAAATTTCCATTCAAGTCCTTACTGCAAAGGTATGTGCCTTTGTATTTTTGTCTTTTCCATAATATATGCAAATTCGGATATAAATTCCTGTTGTTTTTTTCTGCCATATTGGATATAATAGTCTTAACCTGGAATGAACGATAACCCTTATTGTTTTGAACCTACATTTTCTTTAAACGGGATTCCTATATTGCCGGGTAGATGTCAGGCCCCCATTGCGCAGGGGAAGGCAGAAGCGCCGGTTGCGGTTACCCACCTGGCCTAGGCTAGGAGTCAGAAGATAAGGGGCGTCATTTTGGGGATACAAAAGAAAAGGGCAGCCGGTCGGCTGCCTTTTCCGATAATAGCTGCGTGATGGGGAGGCAATTTTGGCAGAACGGCTGTACATACAAAACCGGAAGGCGCGGGAGAGAAGAAAAAGACAGTTTTATTTGGCGGGAAAGGGAATTTTGGTCCTGCTTGGCTGTGCAGCGTTTCTTTTTTTGCTCGGAAGATGCGTGGCGGAAATCGCGACGCCCAAAGAGGAGGGCAATGAAGAATATGTGCCCCTGCAGGAGGCGGGGAATTTGGTCTGGCTGTTGGCCGATACGGCGGCGTCCCTGCCGGAGGGAGAGGAAAGCGCTTTGGAGGAAAAGCCGGATCCGGATGCGGTTTTGGGGTTCTTAAAGAAGATGGATGCGTCGGAAGGAGACGGCTGTCTGACCTATGGGCAGGCGAAGGAACTGCTTTCCTTTTTGCCGGAACCGGGCGGTCATTCGCTGGATTTTAAAAGAAAAAACGAAAAGGTGAAACTTTCGGATTGGTTTTTATGGTTTGACGGTGTACGCCCTGTCTATGACCGCACCGGGCGGATTCAGGATGTATCCGTCACCGTCCTTGGGGTGGGCGGTTTCGTGAAACGAAATGACGGGACGACGCTTCCGGAACAGAGACTGGTGACGACGGAGGCGGAATGGGAAATTTATGCGACCCGTTTTGCCCAAACGGAAATGACCGGGAGGACATTATCCGCCGTAAGCCGGGACGAAGGATTATATGCGATCCGCAGGCAGGAGGAGCCAGGCTTTGTCCTTCCGAATGCGTGGGTGCTGCAGGCAGGGCAGGAGGGACTCACTTACTTTTGGAATGATTATGAAATTCATGTTCCTGCGTTTATCCATACAGGGGAGGAAAACGGGGAGGAGCAGACGCCGGTTTTGGAAACGAAAAAGGATGCCGTCGCCGATCTTTCTTTCGTAAACGGACAGATTGTTGCTGCTGTCTATAAGGAAAATAAAATATCGGGCCGGCTGTTAAAGATTGCGGACGGCGGTGCGGAAGTGGAGGGACACGGCTTTTTCCCTTTTTCGGAGCAGCTTAAAATATATCAGCTATATGGGAGGATGCGGCGGCTTTACACCGGCGATTTGCGTATCGGTTATGCGTTTACGGATTTCGTGGTGGAGGGGGGAGAAATTGCGGCGGCTCTGGTGCCCAAGGAAGAGAAGATGGAATATATCCGTGTGCTGGTCAAAACTTCCGATTACGGAGGCGCTTACCATGATTTTCTTACCCTGCAGGCAGACTGTGACTGCAGCGTTTATGCGGGCCTGCAAAAAGATGAGCCTGTGGCAAAACTGCGCGCGGGGGAGACGGTCACGATTTCCAAAGATAGCAGCCTGTTCGGGGCAGGCGACCGCATCCTTGTGGAACCGGATATTCTCACCGGGCATATACGGCTGTTAAACGTGTCCCGTGCGCAGGAGAGCCCGGCTTACCGGGGAAGCTTCGAATTGGTCAAAAGCAGGGACGGTATTGTGGCGGTCAACGAGCTGCTTTTGGAAGAATACTTATATGCGGTAGTGCCCAGTGAAATGCCGGCTTCCTATCCGCTGGAAGCGCTAAAGGGTCAGGCAATTTGTGCCAGAACCTATGCCTACGCAAAAATGTGCCATGCGGGACTTCCCGCTTACGGCGCCCACGTGGACGACAGCGCAGGCTTTCAGGTTTATCAAAACATAGCCGAAAATCCGGAAACCACCAAAGCGGTCCGGGAAACAAAAGGGGAAACTTTATTTTTCGGGGAGGAGTTAGCGGAGGTATATTACTATTCCACTTCCTGCGGCTATGGAGCCGACGCGAGCGTATGGAGGAACGGGAACGACGCGGCCTATCCGTACCTGGTTTCGCAGAAAATCGGGGAAGGCGATCATTTTTTCGAGGAGCAGGAGCCGTGGTTTCGCTGGCGGTACGAAGTAGCATCCCTGCAGGAGGATGTCATAAACAGCGCCGTGCAGAAGCGGTACGAGGCGAATGCGGACGGTGTGCTCACCCGGCAGCCGGATGGGAGTTTTGCCGCGCAGAAGCCTCCGGAAACCGGAAGGATCCGGGAAATTTCCGTTGCCCTCTACGGGGCCGGCGGCGTAGCCGAGCAATTGCTGATTGAGGGGGAACAGGCGACACTTTTGGTAAAGACGGAGCACAATATCCGTTATGTACTCTGCGACGGTACGGCGCAGGTGCTAAGGCAGGACGGAAGCGGCGCGCAGGCGCCTTCCATGGTGCCCAGCGCTTTTTTTACCATGGAGACTTCCAAAGCGGACGGTTATGTGGTAGGATATACCCTGTCGGGCGGAGGATTCGGGCACGGCGTAGGAATGTCCCAGAACGGGGCGCGTAATATGGCGTTGGCCGGATGGACTTCCGGTGATATTCTCGCATTCTTTTTCAAGGGATGCGCAATAGGTACAACTTATTAAACGGATAAGGAGCGCACGGTTTATGTTGCCCATAAAGAAAATGATTCGGTTGATCCGGGGATTTACCGGACATATGTCAAAAACCAATGTGAACGCATATGCGGCAAGTTCCGCCTTTTTTATCTTTTTGTCGCTCATACCGATCATTATCCTGCTCTGTTCCCTGCTTCCGTATACGCCGCTGCAGAAATCCGATCTTCAGAATGCGGTCAATCAGGTGATGCCGCTGCCGATGGTGGCGTTTATGCTGCCGCTCATTGATTCCCTTTATAGCAGTACGGTGGGGGTGGTCAGCGTCGCCGCAGTGGTGATGGTCTGGTCGGCCGGAAAAGGGATGCTGGCGCTGATGCGCGGACTCAATGCCATGAATGGGGTGGTGGAAGACAGAAACTATGTACTGCAGCGCCTGATGGCTTCTTTCTATACGGTGATCATGCTGGTACTGCTTTTGATGTCGCTGATACTAATGGTGTTTGGAAATATGCTGGTGCGGATACTCAATACCTATATTCCCGTATTGGATGGAATTTGGGATTTTTTGATGCATTTTAAGGTTTTGTTTTCCTGGGGGATTCTGACTGCCGCTTTTATGGTGATTTATGCCTATGTGCCCAACGTGAAGCTGAAAGTAAAAAACCAGTTTCCCGGGGCACTGTTTTCTGCCGTTACCTGGAATTTGTTTTCCTGGGGATTTTCCATCTATATTGATACTTTTAACGGATTGAGCGTTTATGGCAGCCTTACCGCTATCGTCGTGATCATGCTCTGGATCTATTTTTGTATGTATCTGCTGCTGATCGGGGCGCACATCAACCGCTTCCTGGGGGCATGCAGAAGATTTTAGTAACAGTTTGGCCCCCAATGACGGGGAGACCGGGATCCCGCAATCCTGAAACG
>DERU01000291.1:494-7133 GCA_002361095.1 Lachnospiraceae bacterium UBA3332 | reverse complement strand
CGGAGGCTGCCCATGCCTGCGGATCCTCTGCTGCCGGTTTGATCCAATCCCTTCCCCACCCCGTAAAAAGGAACGAACTGTTACCCCATTTTAAAAATAATGCGGAAACGGGCTTGACTTTTTGGGGGTTCTTTTTTACAATAGAGGTCATAATGTAAAAGGCTGTGAAGGTGTCAGTAGCGTCTGTAATTTCCGTCCAGAGAGGAAGAGCCGTCGGCTGGAAGCTCATCCGGGTTCGTGCAGGCTGTGAATTTCCCACCGGAGCTGTCCGGTCGAAAGGCAGAGTAAACCGGAACGTTTGGGCACGTTACGCTACAAGGAGGGCCCGCCTAGGATAAGGTGGGAAGATGGGTGGTACCGCGGAAATAATTTCGTCCCTGGTTTAGTGATAAACTGGGGATTTTTGTCGTTGTAAAAGACTTGCCGGACAGTACGAAAAGTCCCCGGGAAAAGGAGAAAGGAGTCTTGCTGTGAAGGAAAAACTGGAGAAGATCAGAAATGAGGTTCTGGCGCAAATTCAAGAATCCGAAAGTCTGGAAAAACTCAACGATGTCAGGGTTTTGGCACTTGGCAAAAAGGGGCTGCTGACGGAACTTTTAAAGGGGATGAAGGAAGTGGATCCAAAAGACCGTCCCAAAGTCGGCCAGATGGTCAATGAGGTACGGGCCCAAATCGAAAAAGCGCTGGAGAGTGAGAAGCAGAAGCTGGAGGCTGCGGTGCGTGAGGCACGGCTGAAAAGCGAAGTGATCGACGTCACCCTGCCCGCCGCCAAAAACAAGGTGGGGCATCGGCATCCCAACACCATCGCGCTGGAGGAAGTGGAACGCATCTTTGTGGGGATGGGCTACGAGGTAGTGGAAGGCCCTGAGATTGAAAAGGATTATTATAATTTTGAAGCGCTCAACATCCCCAAGGATCATCCGGCCCGGGATGAGCAGGATACTTTTTATGTGAATGAAGAGATTGTACTGCGCACCCAGACCTCCCCGGTGCAGGTGCGCACGATGGAGAAGGGAAAGCTGCCCATCCGGATGATTGCGCCCGGCAGGGTATTTCGTTCCGACGAAGTAGATGCGACTCATTCCCCGTCTTTCCATCAGATTGAGGGACTGGTCATCGACCGGCATATCACCTTTGCGGATTTGAAAGGCACGCTGGCGCAGTTTGCCAGGGAACTGTTCGGGGAAGGAACGAAAGTGAAATTTCGGCCCCACCATTTTCCTTTTACGGAACCGAGCGCGGAGGTGGATGTCAGCTGCTTTAAATGCGGCGGCAAAGGCTGCCGGTTCTGTAAAGGATCCGGCTGGATTGAAATTCTGGGCTGCGGCATGGTGCATCCCAGGGTACTGTCCATGAGCGGTATCGACCCGGAGGAATATTCCGGTTTTGCTTTCGGTGTCGGCCTGGAGCGGATTGCCTTATTAAAATATGAGATTGACGATATGCGTCTGCTTTATGAAAACGACGAGAGATTCCTGAAACAATTTTGAAAAACGGTGCGCGGCCGGACGTAAAAAGAACGTCCGGTTTGGAGGGCCGAATTTGAGGCAGAAAGGAAAAAGAATATGAATACGGCATTATCCTGGATCAAGGCATATGTACCCGGCCTTGACTGTACCGATCAGGAATATTTCGACGCGATGACGCTGAGCGGTACTAAAGTGGAAGGGTATGAGAGGACGGACAAAAATCTGGAAAAGATTGTAGTCGGCCGGATTGAGAAGATTGAACGGCATCCCGATGCGGATAAGCTGATTGTCTGTCAGGTGGATGTGGGCAGCGGGACGATACAGATTGTGACAGGGGCGTCCAATGTAAAAGAAGGCGATAAGGTTCCCGTGGTTTTGGACGGCGGAAAGGTGGCCGGAGGCCATGACGGCGGGCCGCTGCCGGAAGAGGGAATCAAAATTAAAGCCGGTAAGCTGCGGGGGGTTCCTTCCTGCGGTATGATGTGTTCCATTGAGGAATTGGGGAGCAGCCGGGACATGTATCCGGAAGCCCCCGAGGAAGGCATTTATATTTTCCCGCAGGAAGTGCAGGTGGGAACGGATGCGGTGGAAGCGCTGGGACTTCGGGATACGGTTTTTGAATATGAGATTACCAGCAACCGCGTGGACTGTTACAGTGTGCTGGGTATCGCAAGGGAGGCGGCGGCAACCTTCCGCAAGCCTTTTGTGCCGCCCGTGGTAGAAAATGTGGGAAACGGGGAGGATGTCCGCGATTATGTGTCGGTGGAAGTGCGGGATACGGATCTTTGCAGCCGGTACTGCGCGCGGGTCTGCAAAAACATTGTGATTGCGCCCAGTCCGAAATGGATGCAGAGGAGACTGGCGGCGGCGGGAATCCGTCCCATCAACAACCTTGTGGATATCACCAACTATGTGATGGCGGAGTATGGACAGCCCATGCATGCGTTTGACCTGGATAAGGTGGAGGGTCATAAGATTATTGTGCGCCGCGCCAAAGACGGCGATACCTTCCAGACGTTGGACGGACAGATCCGGAAATTGGATTCCGAAGTGCTTATGATCTGTGATGCCGAAAAGGAGATCGGCATTGCCGGCATTATGGGGGGCGAGAACAGCAAAATTACGGACGGAGTGAAAACCGTTTTGTTTGAGGCCGCAACCTTTAACGGTCCCAATATCCGTAAATCCGCCAAACGGATCGGAATGCGCACGGAGGCTTCCGGCATTTTTGAAAAGGGCCTGGATCCCGTCAATGCGGCTGCGGCCATCGACCGGGCCTGCCAGCTGATCGAAGAACTCGGCTGCGGGGAAGCGGTGGGCGGTATGGTGGACGTATGCGAGCCGATCAGGCCGCTGCGCCGTATTGCCTTCGAGCCGGATAAAATCAACCGCTTCCTGGGGACGGATATCGGCAGGGAAGAGATGTTAGCCATCTTTGAAAGGCTGGAACTGCGGTATGATGTATCTGCCAACGAGATTGAGATTCCTTCTTTCCGGCAGGATTTGGAAGGGTTCGCGGATATTGCGGAGGAAGTGGCGAGGTTTTTCGGGTATGACAAAATTCCGGATACCCTGCCTTCCGGGGAGGCTACGGCGGGAAAAATTTCCTTTAAAGAAAGGATCGAACAAAAAGCGAGGGATATAGCGGAATATTGCGGTTTTTCACAAGGAATGTGTTATTCTTTTGAAAGCCCGAAGGTATTTGATAAGCTGCTGCTTGCAAAGGACAGCCAACTGCGTCATGCGGTAACGATTTCCAATCCTTTGGGGGAAGATTATTCCATTATGCGTACGGTTTCCCTAAACGGTATGCTTACAAGCCTTGCCACCAATTATAACCGCAGAAATAAGGATGTCCGGTTATATGAATTGGGCAATATTTATCTGCCAAAGTCGCTGCCCCTTACCCAGCTGCCCGAAGAACGTATGCAGTTTACCCTCGGATTTTACGGGGAGGGTGATTTTTTCACCATGAAAGGTGTGGTGGAGGAGTTTCTGGAGCATGTGGGCATGGGAAAGCGCCCCGTCTATGATCCGGATGCCCAAAAGCCGTTTCTGCATCCGGGGCGGCAGGCAAACGTGGTATACGACGGGGAGGTGATCGGCTATCTGGGCGAGGTACACCCGAAGGTTGCCGAAAATTATGATATTTCCACAAGGGTGTATGTGGCGGTGATCGACATGCCCTGTATTGTGGAGAAGGCGACCTTTGACCGCAGATATGAGGGGATTGCCAAATATCCGGCAGTGACGCGGGACATCAGCATGGTCGTTCCAAAGGATGTGCTGGTGGGACAGATTGAAGCGGTGATTGCACAGCGGGGTGGGAAAATACTGGAGAGTTATGCGCTGTTTGACATCTATGAGGGTGAGCAGATTCGGGCGGGATTTAAGTCCGTCGCTTATACGATCACATTCCGTGCAAAGGACAGAACCCTTGCGGATGCGGACATTACGGCTGCCATGAAAAAAATCCTGAATGGTCTGGAAGGGCTTGGAATCGAACTGCGGGCGTGACCTTTGGATTTGCTTAAACGGAACATCATTATACAATACGGGAGATAAGCATGGAAAATATACCCTTTAATGCCGGGCCGATTAACAATGAGGTGGATTTTTGCCGAGTATATGATTCGGACACGAAAAGGAAAATCGAAAAAATTTTTGTGGACAACCGGATTTCCTATTATTGCCAATATGAGGATAAAGGGTTTTTCCACAGCTTATTTAGGCCCCGCCAGGATACCGCCTGTGTGTTTCGGATCCATGACGCGGAGGTTGCCCGGGCTAAGGAACTTGTGCGCAAAGCGCTTGGGGAGAGCAAAAAAAAGAAAAAGGAGAAAGAGGATAAGAAGCATGAAGAAGGAGAACGTGTGGACAAAGTATGACGAAGAAAAGACGGCCCAGGTGGACGCGCTGGCAAAGGAATACCGGGATTTTTTAGACAACGGGAAAACCGAGCGGGAATGCGTGGACGTGATTGTAAATATGGCCGAGGCGGCAGGGTACCGGGAACTTCCGAAGCTGATACAGGAGGGCAAAAAACTTTCCGCAGGGGATAAGGTTTATGCGGTTTTGATGAATAAGACGGTGGTCATGTTCCAGATGGGGACCAAACCCCTGACGCAGGGACTCAATATTTTAGGGGCGCACATCGATTCCCCCAGGCTGGATATCAAACAAAATCCCCTTTATGAGGATACGGAACTGGCCCTTTTGGATACCCATTATTACGGAGGCGTGAAGAAATACCAGTGGGTGACCATTCCGCTGGCCCTCCACGGTGTGGTGGTCAAAAAGGACGGTATGGCGGTGGAAATCAATATCGGGGAAAACGAGGACGATCCTGTGTTTTTCATTTCGGATCTGCTGGTGCATCTGTCCGCAGAGCAGATGGAGAAAAAGGCTTCCAAAGTCATAGAAGGGGAGGCGCTGGACATTATTGTTGGCAGCAGGCCGCTTGCCGGGGAAGAAAAGGACGCGGTAAAAGCAGGAATTTTGAAGCTGTTAAAAGAAACCTACGAGATAGAAGAAGAGGACTTTATTTCTGCGGAACTGGAAGTGGTTCCCGCCGGGAAATCCCGTGACGCCGGTTTTGACAGAAGCATGATCCTGGGATACGGGCAGGATGACAGGGTATGCGCCTTTACCTCTTTGAAGGCGATGCTGGAAACCGGCCGGACAGAACGCACCGCATGCTGCATTTTGGTGGATAAGGAAGAGATCGGAAGCGTGGGCGCCACGGGGATGCAGTCCAGGTTTTTTGAAAATACGGTGGCAGAGGTGATGGAACTTGCCGGACAGTACAGCGAATTGAATCTGCGCAGATGTCTGGCGGCATCGAATATGCTTTCTTCCGATGTGAGCGCGGCGTTTGATCCCAGCTACGCTTCCTGCTTTGAGAAGAAAAACGCGGCATATTTTGGAAAAGGCATGGTTTTTAACAAATTTACAGGCGCAAGGGGAAAATCCGGCTCCAATGACGCCAACGCGGAATACATGGCACATATCCGTTCCATTATGGAGGACAGCGGCGTGGCGTACCAGACGGCAGAACTGGGCAAAGTGGACGTGGGCGGCGGCGGAACCATCGCATATATTCTGGCGTTGTATGGAATGAATGTGATCGACTGCGGCATTGCCGTGCTTTCCATGCATGCTCCCTGGGAGGCGACCAGCAAGGCGGATATCTATGAGACGACCTGTGGATACCGGGCATTTTTGGAGAAAGCGTGCCTGTAATGGGGGACGGTGTAACAGGCTTGCGGACAGCGGATTATGCGTTTGATCTTCCGAAGGAACTGATTGCGCAGGATCCGCTGCAGGACCGCGCTTCCTCACGGCTTCTGGTGTTGGATAAAACCACCGGGGACATACGCCACCATAGCTTCCGGGATATTTTGGAATATTTAAATCCCGGCGATTGCCTGGTGCTGAATGATACAAAGGTAATTCCCGCGCGGCTTTTGGGTGTCCGGGAGGATACCGGAGGGGCGGTGGAAATACTGCTGTTGAAACGCCGCGATAAAGACCGGTGGGAGACCTTGGCAAAACCCGGTAAAAAACTCCGTCCCGGCGCGGGGGTTGTGTTTGGGGACGGCAGGCTGCGCGGGGAAATAGAGGAAGTTTTGGAGGACGGAAACCGTCTGGTACGTTTTGCCTACGAGGGGATTTGGGAGGAAGTTTTGGATAGCCTGGGAGAAATGCCCCTGCCTCCTTATATCACGCACAAACTGCAGGACAAAAACCGTTATCAGACGGTATATGCCAAATACGAAGGGTCTGCGGCGGCCCCCACTGCGGGGCTGCATTTTACAAAGCAGCTTTTGGAACAGGTGCAGGCAAAAGGGATTGTCCCTGTTTATGTGACGCTGCATGTGGGGCTTGGAACCTTCCGTCCCGTGAAGGTGGATAATGTGTTGGAACATCACATGCATACGGAATTTTACCAGGTGTCCCGGGAAGCGGCGATGCAAATTAATTGCGCCAAAGAAAACGGACACAGGGTGATTTGTGTGGGTACCACCAGCTGCCGCACGGTGGAGAGCGCTGCGGACGGGACGGGCCATTTGGAAGCAGGCTGTGGGGATACGGATATCTTTATTTATCCGGGCTATCGCTTCAAGGTCATGGACGCCCTGCTGACCAATTTCCATCTGCCGGAATCCAC
>DERU01000291.1:0-231 GCA_002361095.1 Lachnospiraceae bacterium UBA3332 | reverse complement strand
TTCCATCTGCCGGAATCCACCCTTGTAATGCTGGTATCCGCGTTTGCGGGCAGGGAAAGGGTACTGGGGGCCTATGAGGAGGCAATCCGGCAGCGGTACCGGTTCTTTTCTTTTGGGGATGCAATGCTTGTGATGGAACACCCTTTTGTACATTTGTAAATAATGAAATATGGAGGAAATGAGCCGGAGAACCTCTGATCTTCGGCTTTTTTCAGTATGACGGGCATGTCC
>DERU01000056.1:1783-9694 GCA_002361095.1 Lachnospiraceae bacterium UBA3332 | reverse complement strand
CCTTAAGCTGCTGCCATTGGGGCTGAACTGTTACGGATTTTGGTGCCTCTTTCAAATTGGGGGTTGTAAATTTTTTTTTTCTGTCATACAATGGGTTTACGGTGTCCGCGCGGGGATATCTGCGCGATGGGGGTCCTTTTTACGGATGGTAAAAAGGAGGGGCCGCCCTAGGGCATTTTTCAAACACGCTCTGGGACGGCCGGATAAATACCGATGAAGCAAAATAAAGGACAGATAGCGCTAAAAGCTGTTATTATGGCGGCAGCTGTACTTTTTCTTGGCGGGTGTGCGGGGAAAGAGACGGATGCCTTTGTATTTACGGAAAACAAAACCGATCAGGAAGCGGTTGAAAATTTGCCGGGTATGGGAGACGGCGGGCAAAACACCATGCAGACGGACGGCCTGTTTGTACCGGAGGGGACGGACGGCGAGTCGGCCGAAAAAAGGCAGGTACCGGCGGATATGGGGGTGTGTGCAGGAAGTGCGGACACCCGGACGGTTTATACGGTGCATGTCTGCGGCGCGGTGGTTTGTCCCGGCGTCTACGAACTGCCGGAGGGCAGCCGTGTGATGGATGCGGTGGAGGCAGGCGGCGGCTTTTTGGAGGAAGCGGATCCGGCGGCCTGCAATCTGGCGCAGCCGGTGACGGACGGCTGTCAGATTTATATTCTGACAACGGAGGAGAGCAGCCGCCTGGAAAGGCCGGAGGCGGGCCTTTGCGGCATCCGGCAGGAAGCTTTCGCGGGGAATGCCGGGGCGGACGATACAAAGGTCAATTTGAATACGGCGGACGTATCGGCGTTAAAAACGCTGCCGGGCATCGGGGACAGCCGTGCGGCGGCGATTCTTGCGTGGAGAGAGGAAAACGGCGGGTTTTCCTGTATAGAAGATATTATGAAAGTGAGCGGCATCAAGCAGGCCGCATTTGAAAAGATCAGGGATCGGATTACCGTTTAGGGCCGTCAAAGGAGGGCGGTTCCCGGTGACTGCAATGCCGTTTGCGCGGCGGAATGAGAGGAAAGATGGCGAAAAAAGTGCTTGTGGTGGATGACGAGAAGCTGATTGTCAAGGGAATCCGTTTCAGCTTGGAGCAGGACGGGATGGAAGTGACCTGTGCCTATGATGGGGAAGAGGCCCTTGCACTGGCCCGGGAGAAAGAATTCGATATCATTTTGCTGGATATCATGCTGCCTAAAATGAGCGGTACCGAAGTATGCCAGCAGATACGGGAGTTTTCCAACGTGCCGGTGGTCATGCTGACTGCCAAGAGCGAGGACATGGACAAAATTATGGGATTGGAGTACGGCGCGGACGATTACATCACCAAGCCTTTTAATATTTTGGAGGTAAAAGCGAGGATCAAGGCGATCATGCGCAGAACCTCTTCCCGGGCGGCAGGCAGACAGGAGAGCAGCGTCATCGAGAGCGGCGATATGCGCGTGGACTGTGACAGCCGCCGGGTAAGCATCGCGGGCAGGGAAGTGAACCTGACGGCCAAAGAGTTTGATGTACTGGAACTTCTGATCCGCAATCCCAACAAGGTGTACAGCCGGGAAAAGCTTTTGCAGCTGATTTGGGGCGCGGACTATCCCGGGGACGTCCGCACGGTGGACGTCCATATCCGCCGTCTCAGGGAGAAAATTGAAAGCAATCCCAGCGAACCCCGTTTCGTGCATACCAAGTGGGGCGTCGGTTACTTTTTTCGCGCGTGAGGGCGGCGCAAGAGATGAGGGAGAACCGTTTTTTCAAAACATTGTCATACAAGATTCCGATTCTCAGAAGTCTTGCGGCTTATATTTTTGTACTGATGCTGATTATCGGAATCGTACCCAGCGTTATCATGCGGATCGGAATCCTGCAAAGCTATGAGGAACGCGCCGTGACGCTGCGGATATCGGACGTCACCACACAGTACAAAATTATTGCCAACCATCTTCTGAATTACAATTACTTGCAGGATACCTCTTCGGACGTCATCAATGCGGAATTGGAGCAGATGTCGAATTTGTACGATGGACGCGTGCTGATCATAAATTCCAATTTCCGGATAGTGAAGGATACTTACGCCATCAGCGAGGGACGTATCATGATTTCCGAGGAAGTCATCAAGTGTTTTAAGGGGGAGAGCACTTCCCGGTACGACCAAAAGAGCGGGTATATCGAGATGACCATCCCTATTACCGGACAGCGCCCGGCGGATGGGGAGGAAGCTACGGAGGTACGGGGGGTCATTCTGGCCAGTGCGTCCACGGACAGCATTGTGACCACGATGGATATTTTGAGCCGCAAGGCGTTGATTATGGAAATCGTGATGACGATTATCATCGTCGGCATTGTGTTTTTCTTTTCACACATTTTAATACGGCCTTTCAACCGCATTACACAGGCCATCCGGGAAGTAAAGGACGGGTATACGGACGAGCCGATTTCGGTTCCGGATTATATCGAGACGGAGCATATTGTGGAGGCTTTTAATCAATTGCTGGGCCGGATGAAGGTGATCAACGATTCCCGGCAGGATTTTGTCGCCAACGTTTCCCACGAACTCAAAACGCCCATGACCTCCGTAAAGGTTTTGGCGGACTCCTTAAACCAGCAGCCGGATGCCCCGGTGGAACTGTACCGGGAATTCATGCAGGATATTGCGGAGGAGATCGAGCGGGAAAACAAGATCATCAATGACCTGTTGTCCCTGGTGAAGCTGGATAAGACCGAGGCGGTGATGGAAATCAGCGAGGTGGATATCAATACCTTGTTGGAGTCCACTTTAAAAAGGCTGCGTCCCATCGCCAGAAAGCGGGATGTGGAAGTGGTGCTGGAAAGCATCCGGCCCGTGACAGCGCAGGTGGATGAGGTCAAGATGTCGCAGATTTTTATGAATCTTGTGGAAAATGCCATTAAATATAATAAAGAACACGGGTGGGTGAAGGTGCTTTTGGATGCCGACCACCAGTTTTTCACAGTGGAAATTTCCGATTCGGGAATCGGAATCGGGCAGGAGGATTACGACCATATCTTTGAGCGGTTTTACCGGGTGGACAAATCCCATTCCCGGGAAATCGGCGGCACCGGGCTGGGGCTTGCCATCACCCGCAACGCCGTGCTTTTGCACCGGGGTTCCATCAAGGTCAGCAGCGTGGAGGGAGAGGGTACTTGCTTTACGGTGAAAATACCGCTCAGCTATGTCAAAGCGGGAGGAAACGGATGAGTGTAAAAAAAAGGCGGATGCGCCTGCTCCTGGGGATAATCCCGCTGCTTTTGGCAGGCGGTCTGGGGCTTATGGGCTGTACAGAACAGCAGGCGGCTCCCGGCGAGGGAACTGTTTCCGTATATTATATCAATAAGGCCGAAACCAAAGTGACACCGGTGACCCGTACTTTGGAGAGTACGGAAAAAGGCGCGCAGGTGGCGGAACTGATAGAGGCGCTAAAAGAAAATCCCGTGGAACTTTCCCTGCGCACGCCTGTCAGCGGCTACGAAATCAACGGATGGGAAATGTCGGACACGCTTTTGGTGGTGGACGTAAGCGAAGAATACAGGCGGGCGCAGCCGACGACGGAAGTCCTGATCCGGGCAGCGCTGATCCGTACCCTGACACAGGTTGCGGGGATTGATTATGTATCCCTGACCGTGAACGGGGAAGCGCTGACAGACAACCTTGGCGTCACGGTGGGGCCGATGACTGCGGATATGTTTATCGACAATGCAGGTAACGAGATCAACGCTTACGAGAAAGTGCGGCTCAAGCTTTATTTTGCCAATGAGACGGGGGACGGACTGGTGGAAAGTTCCGTTGCCTGCGTTTACAACAGTAACATTTCTTTGGAAAAGCTGGTGGTGGAACGACTGGTGGCGGGACCCGTGGAAGGAACCCAGGGCGTGTATCCGGTGGTCAACCCGTCCACAAAGGTATTGAGTGTGACCGTCAAGGACGGTACCTGCTATGTGAATTTTGACGATAATTTTTTGACACAGATGTATAATGTGACAGGGGATGTGGCGATTTACGCAATCGTCAATTCCCTGGTAGAACTTTCCAACGTAAATAAGGTACAGATTGCGATTAACGGGGAAACCGACGTTACCTATCGGGAAACCTTTCACTTTACGACAGTGTTCGACCGGAATCTGGATCTTGTTTACAGGACCAACGGAGAGACAAAACCTTGAGAAGACCTTTGTGTATCGCCCTGCTTGTCTTTCTGGCCGTTTATCTGACCGCATTGTCGGGCCGGATTGGGGACAGGGACGGAAAGGAACAAACCGGCGTGGGAAAAATGTGGTCCGGCAGGCGGGTGCTGCTTGCCGGATGCGCCCGAAGCCTTTATGAGCCTGCGGACGGTTCGCAGGAAAACATGTCTTTTATCATACAAAATATTCAGCCGCTTTCCGATACCGGAGGCGGTTCCGGGGACGAAGCAGTCCAATTACCACAAAAAGAAGTCTTTTTGATTGCAAAACAAAAGGTGCTGTGCAGGCTGCAAAAAGGACAGTCCTTGCCGAGGGAGGGAAGCGGCGTCACCGTAAGGGGTGTGGTAAGGCCTTTTTTGGAGGCGACCAATCCGGGGGAGTTTGATGCGGCCGCTTACTATGCAAGACAGGGCGTTTGCTTTTCCCTGCAGGATGCGCAGATTGTGGCGCAGGGGGAGCGTTACGACCGTCTGGCCGATTTTTTGTATGGCTGTAAGCGGCGGACGGCCGCGTTGTATTACCGGCTCCTGGGGGAGGCGGACGGCAGTGTGGCATCCGCCATGGCGTTGGGAATCAAAAAGGGAATGGACGCAGGGACGAAGCTTTTATATCAGGATGCCGGCATTGCCCATGTGCTGGCCATATCCGGCCTGCATATCACGTTTATCGGGATGGCCTTATGGAAATTCCTGGAAAAATGCAGGCTGCCGAAAATTTTGGCGGCATTGTGCTGTGTGTCGGTTTTGGTTTTGTACGGAAAAACCGTGGGAATGGGGATATCCACGAAACGGGCGCTATGGATGTTTGCGCTGATGCTGGCGGCCGGATTGGCGCGGCGGACGCCGGATACGCTGACATCGCTGGCCTGCGCCGCCTGCATTCTCTTGGTAAGAAACCCTGCGCAGATTTCGGACAGCGGCTTTTGGCTGTCTTTTTCGGCGGTGGCAGGGGCAGTCCTGCTTGTGCCTGTGCTGCAGGAGGAGGGAATCAAAAGACCCGGCCGGGAGGAGGGAAGGGTTTTAAGAGGGATGCGTGCGGTCAAAAAAAGTGTGACGGCGAGTTTCGGTATTTCGCTGTTTATGCTCCCGGTTTTGTTATCCTGCTTTTATAAGTGGAATCCATGGTCGGTTTTGGCCAATCTTATCGTGCTTCCGCTGCTGGGCGCGCTGCTTTTATGTCTGTTTGTCCTGGCGTCGGCGGGACTTGTGTTTGATTTGGCAGCAGCGGCAGGGCTGCCGTTTGGCGCGCCGGTGTCCGTGCGGGTGCTGCGTCTGCTGGCGCTTCCGGCGCGGGGAATCTTTTGGGCGTACCGGGAAATCTGCAGGGCGACGGTACGCCTGCCGGGAAGCGGCCTGCGCGCGGGCGTTCCGGAGCCGTGGCAGCTGCTTTTGTTTGCGGCAGGCGTGACGGCTTTGCTGCTGTGGGGGAAAAAGCTGCCTCCAAAACCCCGTATGGCGTGCGCCGTTTTGCTGGCGGCCGTTTTTATGGTGCGTTTGCCGGGGAAACTGACGGTCACGATGCTGGATGTGGGGCAGGGGGAATGTGTCTGTGTGGAGACCGCAGGGCATCATGTTTATCTGCTGGATGCCGGAAGCAGTTCCCAAAAAAACGCGGGACAATACCAGATTATCCCGTTTTTGGAATACAGCGGTGTGCGCCGGCTGGAGGGGATTTTTGTATCCCACTGGGACGCGGATCACGTAAATGCGCTGGGGCAGCTTTTGGAGTGGGCGAAAAAGGGACAGGTCGGGATCGGCGGACTATATCTGCCGGATACGACAATGGAGGACGGGGGGCTGGAAGAACTTCTGTCGCTGGCACAGACCTACGCAGTGAGAGTGGAACGGATTCGGGCGGGACAGGAACTGCGGGACGGGGAGACGGTTTTTAGGTGTCTGCATCCCTGCGCAGGAAAAACATATGCGGACCGGAACGGCAGTTCTGCCGTGATCAGGTTGGAGCACGGCTCGTTTGGCGCGCTTTTTACCGGAGATTTGGAGGCGGACGGGGAAGCATGGCTGTTGGAAACTTACGGGGACGGGAGTTTGGACTGCAGTCTTTTGGATGCGGGACATCACGGGGCGGCAAACGCTACCACGGAGGAATTCCTGGAAGCGGTCAATCCGCAGGCCGTACTGATTTCCTGCGGCAGGAACAATTCTTACGGGCATCCGGATCAAAAAACGCTTTCCCGCATTGCGGCGTCCGGTGCGGCGTATTATGTGACCGCAAGGGACGGTGCGGTCACGGTGCGGGTGGACGGCAAAGGCATGACGGTTTCCCGCTTTGGTTCCTGACAGCAGGCTCCGGCTATACGGCGGGAGCCGGATAAAAATTTGAACGTGGGAAGGGGAAGATAAAATCCGTGAAAAATATATTTGAACAGGTGGAAAAGAATATCGACGATCTTGTGGCGGACGGTGTGGATTGGGCAGCCGGCGCCTCTAAAGAACAGCTGCAGTCTGCGAGGACGGGGAAATTGCGTTTGCCCTTTTTTGACAGGAGTGTGCCGGACGAATGGATCAGGGGGATTTGGGGGAAGAAGGTTCTTTGTTTGGCGGGGGCAGGCGGTTTACAGGGGCCGCTGCTTGCCGCCGCAGGGGCGGAAGTAACGGTTTTTGATCTTTCCGAAAAAATGCTGGATAAGGACAGGGAGACCGCAAAGTCCGAAAACTTGCAGATAAAAATCGTGAAAGGAAACATGTGCGATTTGTCTTTGTTTTGCGACGGTTGCTTTGATTATATTATAAATCCCCCTTCGCTTATGTATGTTCCGCAGCCGCGCGTTGTGTTCCGGGAATGTTACCGTGTGCTCGGCAAGGGGGGCGTTTTTATTATGGCGGCGCCAAATCCGATCAATTATGTTTGCGATTATGTGGAGGACGGAAAGGACGGGTATTATAAGGCGGTACATAAAATGCCTTTTTATTCCCGGGATTATGACGACGCAGACTGGATTGAGTATGGACATACGATGGAAGAATATTTGGGGGGCCTGATTGCGTGCGGTTTTGTGATCAACGGATATCTGGAATGTCAGATGGAAGATATTACGGAATTGTACTTTATGACGAGGGCGGTCAAAGACCCGGTGTAGGAACAGACTCTATTTTGGGGAGCGGACGGATATTTTTTGGGAAATGGGGGAAAATAGCGGTTTTACTTTTCCGGATGCTTCCGGTATAATTACTGTATCACAGCGGGGAGGGATGCCGGAGAAAAATATGTAAGGCATCAGGGGACGGTATCCGGTGATCTTTTTATCGCTGAAATCTGCCAAACGCATTGAAAACCAATGAAAATTTGGAATTTGCCGTTGTCACAGGCTGTCTGCGGCTTTCAAAAGAGAGTATTTTTACGGGATTGAATAATCTGGAAATCATTTCCATCCTGAATGGAAATTACGCGGAATATTTCGGATTTACGGTACCGGAAACAGAGCGGATGCCGGAGGAATTTGGGATTTCGGAAAAGAAGCGGGAAGTGCAGGAATGATCGAGAGGGAATTGCCATTATCATTGAGGGGAAGGTATCCGATACGTATGCCGGACTTGAAAAGGCGGCGCGGGCAGCGCTTTTGCAGACCGGGAACCGTCAGTATGATGCGGAGCTGAAGCTGGAAGAATACCATACCTTTTATCAGTATGGCTTCGCATTTTATAAAAAGCTGTGCAGGGTATTGATAGGGTGAAAAGCCATACGCGACAGCTTTTCAACCGT
>DERU01000056.1:1345-1472 GCA_002361095.1 Lachnospiraceae bacterium UBA3332 | reverse complement strand
CATACGCGACAGCTTTTCAACCGTTAATTTGGGTTAAAATGACCGGCATGGCCGGTTTACGAAAGCGGCGGCTTGGGAAAGGAGGACGGGGGCGTGCAGCAGTTGCTGAATGATATCAAGAGCGGCA
>DERU01000056.1:834-1035 GCA_002361095.1 Lachnospiraceae bacterium UBA3332 | reverse complement strand
TGCTGAATGATATCAAGAGCGGCAATTTTAAACAGGTATATCTTTTGTATGGGGAAGAGGCTTATCTGCGCAGGCAGTATCGGGACAGGCTGCGCACAGCGCTGGTTTCCGCAGGGGATACCATGAATTATCACTACTTTGAGGGAAAAAACATCAATCCGCTGGAATTGATTGATTTGGCGGAAACCATGCCTTTTTTTG
>DERU01000056.1:0-512 GCA_002361095.1 Lachnospiraceae bacterium UBA3332 | reverse complement strand
TTTTTGCGGAGTGGCGGGTAATTTTTGTGGAGAACAGCGGCTTTTTCAAAAAGCCGCAGGAAAAACTGGCAGAGTATTTGAAGGAACCGGCGTCCAGCGTGCGGTTTGTCTTTGTGGAGACCGAAGTGGACAAAAGAAGCCGGATGTATAAGGCGGTCAGGGACGCAGGCAGGGCGGTGGAATTTGGCGCGCAAAATGAGGCGACGCTCAAAAAATGGATTTTGGGTATGCTGAAAAAAGAAGGAAAGCGGATTTCGGAACAGGGCCTGCAGTTTTTTCTGCAAAAGGCGGGAACGGATATGGAAAATATTTGCCGGGAACTGGAGAAGCTGTTTAGCTATACGCTGGGGCGGGAGAATATCACGGAAAGCGATATTGATGAAATCTGTATCCGCCAGGTGAGCAATCAGATTTTTGATATGGTAGAAGCCATTGCCCTGCGCAGGCAAAAACAGGCGTTGAAGCTTTATTATGATTTGCTTTCCCTCAAGGAACCGCCTATGCGGATTCTT